>SSSX01000699.1 GCA_015657735.1 Zoogloeaceae bacterium | reverse complement strand
CGAAGAAGCCGAAACCCTGTGCGGCCGCATCGCGATGCTGAAGGCCGGCCGCATCGTCGCCCTCGACACCACCGCCAATCTGCTGCAGCGTTTTGCCAACCACACCCTCAAGCTGACGGTGGCGGCTCCGGTCGTGCTGCCACCGGCGCTGGCGGCCAAGGTTGCCTGGGCGGAGGGGCGGAAGCTGGAATTCTCCTTCGAGCGCTTCGACGAAGTCGCCGACATTCTGGCCGGCATCAAATCGGCTGGCGGCACGATCGCCGACATGGCGCTGGGCACGCCCGACATGGAGCAGGTCTTCGTCGGCATCATGAACCAGAACTGAGAGCGCACATGGAAGGCTTCAAGACCCTGCTCTACAAGGAGTGCCTGCGTTTCTGGAAAGTCGGCTTTCAGACCGTGCTGTCGCCGGTGCTCAATGCGGTGCTCTACCTGCTGATCTTCGGCCACGTGCTCGAGGACCACGTCCAGCCTTACCCGGGCGTCAGCTACACGGCCTTTCTGGTGCCCGGCCTGGTGATGATGACGGTGCTGCAGAATGCGTTCGCCAACAGCTCCTCGTCGCTGATCCAGAGCAAGATCACCGGCAACATCGTATTCGTGCTGCTGCCGCCGATCTCCTACCGCGAGTTCTACCTCGCCTACGTCATCGCCGCCGTGCTGCGCGGGGCGGCATGCGGCGCCGGCGTGCTGCTGGCGTCGCTGCCCTTCGTGTCGTTCCGCATCGCCGAACCGGCGTGGATCATCGCCTTCACGCTGCTCGGCGGCGCCTTTCTCGGCAGCCTGGGCGTGATCGCCGGCATCTGGGCCGAGAAGTTCGACCAGCTGGCCGCCTTCCAGAACTTCCTGATCATGCCGCTGACGATGCTCTCCGGCGTCTTCTATTCGATCCACTCGCTGCCGGCCTTCTGGCAGGGGGTGTCGCATTTCAACCCGTTTTTCTTCATGATTGACGGATTCCGCTACGGCTTTTTCGGCGTCGCCGACGTGTCCCCATGGACCAGCATCGGCGTCGTCGCAGCCTGCTTTGTCGTGTTGGCGGTGATCACCCTGCAGATGCTTGCCAGGGGTTACAAGCTGCGCGCCTGAGGACAACAAACCATGTTTGAAGCAACTGAAATCGAGCGGCTGATCGCCGCGGGCCTCGACTGCGATTTCCTGCAGATCGAGGGCGACGACGGCACCCATTTCTCCGGCATCGTCGTCAGCAAGGCTTTCGAAGGCAAACCGCGGGTGCGCCAGCACCAGGCCGTCTACGCCACCCTCGGCAAGCTGATGGGCAACGAAATCCACGCGCTGCAGCTCAACACCTACACCCCCGCCCAGTGGGCCGAATTTCAGAAGGAAGTGGGCTGAACGCCCGGGCCACCCATGGATAAACTGTTGATCGAAGGCGGCGTCCGCCTGTCCGGCGAGATTGCCATCTCCGGTGCCAAGAACGCCGCCCTGCCCATTCTGTGCGCCGCGCTGCTGACCAAAGAGCCGGTCACCTTCACCAACGTGCCGCGCCTCAACGATATCGGCACGCTGCTGCGCCTGCTCGAGCAGATGGGCGTGAAGGTCAGCCGCGACAGCGATGGCGGCACCGTCACGCTGGACGCCAGCGGCGTCGACAATCCGGTCGCCTCCTACGAGATGGTGAAGACCATGCGCGCCTCGATCCTCGTGCTCGGGCCGCTGGTGGCCCGCTTCGGCGAGGCGCGGGTCAGCCTGCCGGGCGGTTGCGCGATCGGCGCCCGGCCGGTGGACCAGCACATCAAGGGTCTGCAGGCGATGGGAGCCTGCGTCAAGGTCGAGCACGGCTACGTCCACGCCAAGGTGCCGCGTCTGAAGGGCGCCCGCATCTTCACCGACATGGTCACCGTCACCGGCACCGAGAACCTGATGATGGCGGCCTGTCTCGCCGACGGCGAAACCGTCATCGAGAACGCGGCCCGCGAACCCGAGGTCGTCGACCTGGCCAACTGCCTCGTCGCGATGGGCGCGCAGATTTCCGGCGCCGGCGGCGACGTGATCCGCATCAAGGGCGTGCCGGCGCTGCACGGCGCCACCTACCGGGTGATGCCGGACCGCATCGAGACCGGCACCTACCTGTGCGCGGCCGCGGTCACCGGCGGCGAAGTGCGTCTCACCGGCACCTCGGCCAGCTATCTCGACGCGGTCGTCGACAAGCTGATGGATACCGGCTGCGAAATCACCATCGAACGCGACGCGCTGCGCCTCAAGGCGCCGGCCCGCCTCACCGCGGTGAGCCTGCGCACGGCCCCGTATCCGGCCTTCCCGACCGACATGCAGGCCCAGTTCATGGCGATCAACGCCGTCGCCGACGGCACCGCGGTGATCCGCGAGACGATCTTCGAGAACCGCTTCATGCACGCCGTCGAACTGCAGCGCCTTGGCGCCGACATCAAGATCGACGGCAACATGGCCGTCGTGAAGGGGGTCGACCGCCTCGAGGGCGCCACCGTGATGGCCACCGACCTGCGCGCCTCGGCCAGCCTGATCATCGCCGGCCTGGTCGCCGACGGTGAAACCACCATCGAGCGCATCTACCACCTCGACCGTGGCTACGAGAAGCTCGAAGCCAAACTCGCGGCCCTTGGCGCCCGCGTCCGCCGTCTGAGCTGAGCGTCGCGCCCGCGATCGGCTAGAATCACTTTTTACGCAGACAGATCACCATCTTGAACGGCATCACGCTCGCCCTTTCGAAGGGCCGAATCTTCGAAGAAACCCTGCCGCTGCTCGCCGCCGCCGGGATCACGCCGACCGACAACCCGAAGTCGTCGCGCAAGCTCATCATCGACACCAACCGGCCGGACGTGCGGCTGGTCATCGTGCGCGCCACCGACACGCCGACCTACGTCCAGTACGGCGCCGCCGACCTCGGCATCGCCGGCAAGGACACCCTGATCGAGCACGGCGGCGCCGGTCTCTACCAGCCGCTCGACCTCAACATCGCCAAGTGCCGGCTGTGCGTGGCGGTGCGCAAGGATTTCGACTATGCGGCGGCGGTCAAGCGCGGTGCACGCATCCGCGTCGCCACCAAATACGTCAAGGCGGCCAAGGAGCACTTCGCGGCGAAGGGCGTGCACGTCGATCTCATCAAGCTCTACGGCTCGATGGAACTGGCGCCGCTGGTCGGCCTCGCCGATGCGATCGTCGACCTGGTGTCCACCGGCGGCACGCTCAAGGCCAACAACCTGGTCGAGGTCGAGGACATCATGCCGATCAGCTCGCGCCTGATCGTCAATCAGGCGTCCCTCAAGTTGAAGCGCGAGCTGATCCAGCCGGTTCTGGATGCCTTCGCCGGAGCCATCAAGCCATGAGTGAGCAGATTCGCCGCCTGTCGTCGGCCGAGCCGGGTTTCACCGCCACGCTGGATGCCTTGCTGGCGTTCGAGGGCAGCACCGACGCCGCCATCGAACAGGCCGTCGCCGACATCCTGCAGGCCGTGCGCCGCGACGGCGACGCGGCGGTGGTCGATTTCACCCGGCGTTTCGACCATCTCGACGTCAGCGACATGGCCGCCCTCGAGCTGCCCAAGTCCGAACTCGACGCGGCGCTGGCCAGCCTCACCGCCGAACAGCGGGCCGCCCTCGAAACCGCCGCCGCCCGCGTGCGCAGTTACCACGAGCGCCAGCGCATCGAGTCGTGGAGCTATACCGAGGATTCCGAGGCGATGCGCGGCACCCGTCTCGGCCAGCAGGTCACGCCGCTCGACCGGGTCGGCCTCTACGTGCCGGGTGGCCGGGCGTCGTACCCCAGCTCGGTGCTGATGAATGCGATCCCCGCCAAGGTGGCCGGCGTCGGCGAGCTGATCATGGTCGTGCCGACCCCTCGCGGCGAGAAAAACCCGCTGGTGCTGGCCGCCGCGGCGATCACCGGCGTCGACCGCGTATTCACCATCGGCGGCGCCCAGGCCGTGGCCGCGCTGGCCTACGGCACGGCGACGATTCCGCAGGTGGACAAGATCGTCGGCCCCGGCAACGCCTATGTGGCGAGCGCCAAACGGCGCGTTTTCGGCACCGTCGGCATCGACATGGTGGCCGGCCCGTCGGAAGTGCTGATCATCTCCGACGGTTCCGGCAACCCGGACTGGGTGGCGATGGACCTTTTCGCCCAGGCCGAGCACGACGAACTGGCGCAGTCCATCCTGCTGTGCACCGACGCGGATTTCATCGCCCGCGTCGCGGCGAGCATCGCCCGCCTGCTGCCCGAGATGCCGCGCCGCGAGACCATCGCCATCTCGCTGAAGAACCGCGGCGCGCTGGTTCTCGTCCGCGACCTCGCCGAAGCCTGCGACATCGCCAACCGCATCGCGCCGGAGCACCTCGAGTTGTCGCTCGCCGAGCCCGGCCCGTGGGTCGAGCGCATCCGCCACGCCGGCGCGATCTTCATCGGCCACCACTCGGTCGAGGCCCTCGGCGACTACTGCGCCGGCCCCAACCACGTGTTGCCGACGATGCGCAGCGCGCGTTTCTCCAGCCCGCTGGGCGTCTATGACTTCCAGAAGCGCACCAGCCTCATCGAGGTGTCGGAAGCCGGCGCCCAGACCCTCGGCCGGGTCGCCTCCATCCTCGCCCACGGCGAAGGACTGCAGGCGCATGCACGCTCCGCCGAAATGCGTCTGACCGGCCACGACTGAAGCGACGCCGGTCCGTCGCCCGCCCAACAAAAAACCGCGTCCTGGAACGCGGTTTTTTGTTGGTTCGCCGGCGCGCTCGTCAGCCGAGGATGTCCTTCAGCGCCGCCAGCAGCAGCCCGCACTGCACGTCGGTGCCGACGGTGATGCGCAGGAACTGGTCGATCCGCGCGGCCTTGAAGTGGCGCACGATGATGCTGCGTTCGCGCAGCTGCGCCGCGAGGGCGGCGGCGTCGCGCTGCGGGTGGCGCGCGAAGACGAAGTTGGCGGCCGACGGCAGCACCTCGAAGCCGAGCTCCGCGAGCCCGCCGGCAAGGGTTTCGCGGCTGGCGATGACCTGCCGGCGGGTCTGCTCGAACCACGCCTCGTCGTCCAGCGCCGCGCTGGCGCCGACGATGGCCAGACGGTCCAGCGGGTAGGAGTTGAAGCTGTCCTTGACGCGGGTCAGGGCTTCGATCAGTTCCGGCTGGCCGATCGCGAAGCCGACCCGCAGCCCGGCCAGCGAGCGCGACTTCGACAGGGTCTGGGTGACGAGCAGGTTGGGGTGCTGCCGCACCAGCCCGGCGGCGGTCGGGATCGCATCCAGCCCGCCGAAATCGACGTAAGCCTCGTCGATGACGATGGGCGCATCCGGCAGTGCGGCGGCCAGCCGGGCGACGTCGGCCAGCGCCAGCAAGCGGCCGGTGGGGGCGTTGGGGTTGGGGAAGATCACGCCGCCGACGTTGGCCGCGCCGCGCGCGAGGTAGTCGTCGATGCGGATCGCGAAATCGGCGTCGAGGGGAATCGCCTCGAACGCGATGCCGTACAGCCCGCAGTACACCGGGTAGAAGCTGTAGGTGATGTCCGGGAAGAGCAGCGGCGCGTCGTGCTTGAGCAAGGCCTGGAAGGTGTGGGCCAGGACTTCGTCGGAGCTGTTGCCGACGAACACCCAGTCCGCCGGCACGCCGAAGTGGCGGGCGACGGCGGCCTTGAGCTGGCTGCCGGTGGGGTCGGGGTAGAGCTTCAGGCGGTCGGCGTCGTCGCCCAGCTCGGCGCGGATCGCGTCGAGCACGCGGGGGCTGGGCGGGTAGGGGTTTTCGTTGGTGTTGAGCTTGACCAGGTTGGCAAGCTTGGGCTGCTCGCCGGGAACGTAGGGGGTCAGGCCGTGGACGACGGGGCTCCAGAAACGGCTCATGGCGGATCGGCTCGGCGGCAGCGCGTGCCGCAAGGGACGGTGAAAACACGAAATGCTATCATGACCGTTCCGATTACCTCGTTTCGACCGTTTTTCCTGGAAAACCTCTCCATGCGGCAAGCCGAAATCTCCCGCGACACCCTCGAAACCAAGATCCGCGTACGGATCGATCTGGATGGTTCGGGCAAGAGCCAGCTCAATACCGGCATCGGTTTCTTCGATCACATGCTCGACCAGATCGCCCGCCACGGCACCTTCGACCTCGAGATCGAAGCGACCGGCGACCTGCACATCGACGGCCACCACACCGTGGAAGATGTCGGCATCACCGTCGGCCAGGCCTTCGCCAGGGCGATCGGCGATAAAAAGGGGCTGACCCGCTACGGCCACGCCTACGTGCCGCTCGACGAAGCGCTGTCGCGCGTGGTGGTCGATCTGTCCGGCCGGCCCGGGCTGGAGTTCGACGTCGCCTTCAGCGCCGGCATGATCGGCGGGCTCGACACGCAACTGGTCTACGAGTTTTTCCAGGGTTTCGTCAATCACGCCGGGGTCAGTCTGCACATCGACAATCTGAAGGGACGCAACGCGCATCACCAGTGCGAAACCGTGTTCAAGGCCTTCGGCCGCGCGCTGCGCATGGCGGTGACGCCCGACCCGCGCCAGGCCGGGGTGGTGCCGTCGACGAAGGGGGCGCTGTGAGCAAGGTCGCGATCATCGATTACGGCATGGGCAACCTGCGTTCGGTGGCCAAGGCCATCGAACACGTTGCCACCGATGCGACGGTTGTCGTCACCGCCGACCCGGCCGAAGTGCTGTCCGCCGAGCGGGTGGTCTTCCCCGGCCAGGGCGCGATGCCCGACTGCATGCGCGAGCTCGACGCCCGCGGGCTGCGCCCGGCGGTGCTCGAAGCGGCGCGGAGCAAGCCTTTCCTCGGCATCTGCATCGGCCAGCAGATGCTCTTCGAGCACAGCGAGGAAGGCAATGTGCCGGGACTCGGCATCTTCAGGGGCGAGGTGCGGCGCTTTCCGGCCGAACGGATGGTGGCCGCCGACGGCGCCCGCCTCAAGGTGCCGCACATGGGCTGGAACGAGGTGTGGCAGAAGCAGGCCCACCCGCTGTGGGCCGGCATCGACGACGGCGCCCGCTTCTATTACGTGCACAGCTACTACGTCGATCCGGCCGATCCGGCCATCGTCGCGGCGACCACCGACTACGGCATCCCCTTTACCGGGGCGGTAGCGCAGGCTAATATCTTCGCCATCCAGTTTCATCCGGAAAAGAGCGCCCACGCCGGCCTCCAGCTGCTGTCGAACTTCATGTCCTGGAAGCCCTGAGGGGCCCGGCCGAGCGGACTTTTCCATTCTTCCTTTTCATCCCGTCTTCCCCGTATCAACTTCACCGCCTTCTTCCTATGCTGCTGATTCCCGCCATCGACCTCAAGGACGGTCACTGCGTGCGCCTGAAACAAGGCGAAATGGATGCTGCCACGGTCTTCTCCGAAGATCCCGGCGCGATGGCCCGACACTGGGTCGAGCAGGGCGCGCGGCGCCTGCATCTGGTGGATCTGAACGGCGCCTTTGCGGGCAAGCCGAAGAACGAGGCGGCGATCAAGGCGATCCTCGACGAGGTGGGCGATGAAATCCCCGTCCAGCTCGGCGGCGGCATCCGTGACCTCGACACCATCGAACGCTACCTCGACGCCGGCCTGAGCTACGTCATCATCGGCACCGCAGCGGTCAAGAACCCCGGTTTCCTGCACGATGCCTGCAGTGCCTTCGCCGGCCACATCATCGTCGGCCTCGACGCGAAGGACGGCAAGGTGGCGGTGGACGGCTGGTCCAAGCTCACCGGTCACGATGTCATCGACCTCGCGCGCAAGTTCGAGGACTACGGTGTCGAAGGCGTGATCTACACCGACATCGGCCGCGACGGCATGCTGTCCGGCGTCAATATCGAGGCCACCGTCAAGCTCGCCCAGGCGTTGCGCATCCCGGTCATCGCCAGCGGCGGCATCGCCTCGCTGGCCGACGTCGAAGCCCTGTGCGCCGTCGAATCCGAAGGCGTCACCGGGGCGATCACCGGCCGTGCGATCTACGAAGGCACCCTCGATTTCGCCGCCGCCCAGGCCCGTGCCGACGCGCTGGGCGGAGCGGCCTGAGCCATGCTCGCCAAGCGCATCATCCCCTGCCTCGACGTGAACGCCGGCCGTGTGGTCAAGGGCGTCAATTTCGTCGAACTGCGGGACGCCGGCGACCCCGTCGAAGTGGCGCGCCGCTACGACGAGCAGGGGGCCGACGAGATCACCTTTCTCGACATCACCGCCAGTTCCGACGACCGCAGCATCATCCTGCACGTCGTCGAGCAGGTCGCCGAGCAGGTCTTCATTCCGCTCACCGTCGGCGGCGGCGTGCGCACCGTCGATGACGTGCGCCGCCTCCTCAACGCTGGTGCGGACAAGGTCAGCATCAACACCGCCGCGGTGAATAATCCGCAGGTCGTCGCCGATGCCGCCCACAAGGTCGGCAGCCAGTGCATCGTCGTCGCCATCGACGCCAAGCAGGTGGCGCCGGGCAAGTGGGAGGTGTTCACCCACGGCGGCCGCAACCGCACCGGGCTGGACGCGGTCGAGTGGGCGCAGAAGGTCGCCTCCCTCGGCGCCGGCGAAATCCTCCTCACCAGCATGGACCGGGACGGCACCAAGAACGGTTTCGACCTCGGCCTGACCCGCGCGGTATCCGACGCCGTTTCGATCCCGGTCATCGCCAGCGGCGGCGTCGGCAGTCTCGAGCACCTCGCCGACGGCGTCACCCTGGGCCGCGCCGACGCGGTGCTGGCCGCCAGCATCTTCCACTTCGGCGACCACACGGTGCGCGAGGCCAAGGCGCTGATGCGTGCCCGCGGCATCGAGGTGCGCCTGTGAGCCCCGTGCCGAACAGCGCCGCCTGGCTCGACGAACTCGCCTGGGACAAGGACGGCCTGATTCCCGCCATCGCCCAGGATGCCGCCACCGGCGACGTGCTGATGTTCGCCTGGATGAACCGCGACGCGCTGGCGCGCACGGTCGAAACCGGCGAGGCGGTCTATTTCTCGCGTTCCCGCGGCAGGCTGTGGCACAAGGGCGAGGAGTCCGGCCACACCCAGAAGATCCGCGAGATCCGCATCGATTGCGACAACGACGTGGTGCTTCTGAAGATCGAGCAGGTGGGCGGGATTGCCTGTCACACCGGGCGGCGCAGCTGCTTCTTCCAGAAATACCTCGCGGACGGCCGCTGGGAGGCCGTCGAACCGGTTCTGAAAGACCCGAAGGAGATTTACAAATGATCGACATCGAAGTGCTGCACCGGGTGGCCCAGACCCTTGCCGAACGCAAGGACGCCAGCCCCGATTCGTCCTATGTGTCGAGCCTGTTCCACAAGGGCACCGACGCCATCTGCAAGAAGGTTGCCGAGGAAGCCGCCGAAACCATCATGGCGGCCAAGGACAAGGATCTGCTGCACGTGGTCTGGGAAGTCACCGACGTGTGGTTCCACACCATGATCCTGCTGGCCCACTTCGGACTCTCGGTCGACGACGTGCTCGCCGAATTCCGCCGCCGCGAAGGCGTGTCGGGCATCGACGAGAAAAAGGCCCGAACTGCGGGTTGAAGGGTGAGTCAAATGCAGGATTGCCTGTTCTGCCGCATTGCGCGGGGCGAGATCCCGGCCGCCAAGGTCTATGAGGACGACGAGGTGCTGGCCTTCAGGGACATCCAGCCGCAGCGTCCGGTGCATGTGCTGCTCATTCCGAAGAAGCACATCACCTCGCTGGCTCATGTCACCGAAGACGACGCCCCGGTGCTCGGCAAAATGCTGGCGCTGGCCAACCGGATTGCGGTCGATCAAGGCAGCACCGATGGCTTCCGGTCCATCATCAACACCGGTCGCGTCGGCGGGCAGGAAGTCATGCATGTGCACATGCACATCGTGGGCGGGCAGGAGCCGGTCGGGCCGATGCTCAAACGGTAGTTATTAGGAGATTTCAATGGGTTCCTTCAGCATTTGGCACTGGCTGATCGTGCTGGTGATCGTGATGCTCGTGTTCGGCACCAAGAAGCTGCGCAACATCGGGCAGGATCTCGGTGGCGCGGTCAAGGGTTTCAAGGACGGCATGAAAGAGGCCGACGGCGAGTCCAGCCAGAAGATCGCCGATGGCGGCAAGCAGACCATCGACGCGGAAGCACGGGAAAAGAACAAGTCCTGATTCCGGACCCGCGGGCGGCGCGGAAGAGGGGCGCATCGTGCGGCCCCTTTTTTCGTTTGTGACGCCGGCCGTTTCCCATGTTTCCAATATTTAGGCGAATCGGATGTTCGATATCGGTTTTTCCGAACTCATAGTCATCGGCATCGTGGCCCTGCTGGTGCTCGGCCCGGAGCGGCTGCCGAAGGTGGCGCGCACCACCGGGCACCTGCTCGGCCGCCTGCAGCGGTACGTGTCCGACGTCAAGTCGGACATCAACCGGGAGATGCAGCTCGATGAACTGAAGAAGCTGCAGGAGGAAGCGCGCCAGTCGGCGATGGCCTTTGAATCCTCCGTGCGCAGCGAGATGGCCGGCGTCGAGGGCGGCGTCACGGCGACGTTGCAGTCGGCCTCGTCGGCGGTGGCCGATCTGGAGAACAGCCTGAAGACGCCGGCCGACGCGGTGGAAGCCGTCGGCCACGACGCGGCCGCCGCGCAGCTCGACCGGCAGCTTGCCGAAGCCGAAGGTCACGCCGGTCCGCCGGCGTTTGCCGCCGGAGTGACGCCGGAATCCACGGCCGAATCCGCTCCGGTGCCCGATACCCAGCTCGGCCTCGATTTCAGCACGGCACCGTCAGAACCCAAGAATCCCAAGTCATGAACACCCAGGAAGACAGCTTCATCTCGCATCTGGTCGAGCTGCGCGACCGCCTGCTGCGCGCCGTTGTCGCGGTGGTGGTGGTGTTCGTGTGCCTGATGCCGTGGGCCGGCGACATCTACGACATCCTCGCCCAGCCGATGATGCAGGCGCTGCCCGACGGCACGCGGATGATCGCCACCGGCGTGGTGACGCCGTTCTTCGTGCCGATGAAGGTCACGCTGCTGGTCGCCTTCGTCATCGCGCTGCCCTTCGTGCTCTACCAGGCGTGGTGCTTCATCGCGCCGGGGCTGTACGCCCACGAGAAGCGCCTCGGTCTGCCGCTGGTGATCGGCAGCACGATCCTGTTCCTCGCCGGCATGGCCTTCTGCTACTTCTTCGTGTTTGGCACGGTGTTCAAGTTCATTGCCCAGTTTGCGCCGAAGAGCATCACGCCGGCGCCGGACATCGAGCAGTACCTGGCTTTCGTGATGTCGATGTTCCTCGCCTTCGGCATCACCTTCGAGGTGCCGGTGTTCGTCATCGTGCTGGTCAAGCTCGGCGTGGTGGACGTCGCGAAGCTGAAGGAGGCGCGGCCCTACGTGATCGTCGGCGCCTTCATCGTTGCCGCGGTGGTCACGCCGCCGGACGTCGTCTCGCAGCTGATGCTGGCGATTCCGATGTGCCTGCTCTACGAACTGGGCATCTTCCTGGCGCGTTTCGTCACCAAAACCAGGGCCAGCGCGGTTACCGAGTAAGTGCGGCCGGGGCGCGCAGCGCCCCGCTGCGGCAGCACTGCCCGGAGCGGGCATCTGGCCGCGGCGCGATGGCCAGACGCGGCCCGATGCCTGTCTGAAAAACATAAAGCCCACTCGACGGTGGGCTTTATGTTTTAACGAATTCTTGGTGGGCGGTACTGGGATCGAACCAGTGGCTTCCACCGTGTGAAGGTGGCACTCTACCGCTGAGTTAACCGCCCGGTAGGTGAGGAACAGAATTATAGTGAAGACTTTGGTGAAAGGCAAGCGCCTTCGGTGATGCCGGTGTTTTTAGGCTGCCCGAAATGGGTCAGGCGGTTTGTGCGATCCACGCGTTGAAGCAGGTTCGCGCGGCGTGGGGGAGTTCGTCGGCGAGGAGGCCGCTGTCGATGCGGTGGAGGGCGCAGTGGCGGTCGGCGGCGAGGCCGTGCAGGTGCACCGCGGCGAGCAGTGCGTCGCGGGCGGGCCAGCCGCGGGCGAGAAGGGCGGTGACGAGGCCGGTGAGGACGTCGCCCATGCCGGCGGTGGCCATCGCCGGGTTGCCGCTGCGGTTGACCCACCAGTTGCCGCTGTGGTCGGCGACGATGCTGCCGCAGCCTTTCAGCACGATCCAGGCGTTGAGCTGGTGGGCGATGGCGACGGCGGCGGCGAGGCGGTCGGCCTGCACGTCGGCGGTGCTGCAGCCGAGGAGGCGGGCGGCTTCGGCGGGGTGGGGGGTGAGCAGCGTCGGGGCGCGGCGGGCGGCGATGCCGGCCTGCAGGGCAGCGTCGCGCGCGACGAGGTTGAGGGCGTCGGCGTCGAGGACGAGGGGGGCCGGCGTGGCGATGGCGGTGGCGACGAGCTCACGGGCGGCGTCGGACTGGCCGAGGCCCGGGCCGACCGCCAGTGCGCCGATGCCTTCTTCGGCGAGCAGTCCGGTGGCGGCGCGGAACATCAGCTCGGGGCGCAGGATGTCCACCGCCAGCGCGGCAGGATCAAACAGGCCGATCAGCACGCGGCCGGCGCCCAGGTGGGCCGCCGCGCGGCCGGCGAGGACCGCGGCACCGACCATGCCCGGCGCGCCGCCGATCAGCGCGACGTCGCCGTAGCTGCCTTTGTGGCTGTTGCGGCGGCGGGCCTGCAGCCGGTGGGCGAACAGCGCCGGGGTGATCTCGCGGCCGGGGGCGGCGACGACGGTTTCGGGTTCGAGATCAATGGTGGCGACGTGGATTTCGCCGCATTGGTCGGGGCCGTCGAGGGTCAGCAGACCGGGTTTCAGGGCGATGAAGCTGATCGTGTGGCTGGCGTCGAAGCAGGGGCCGAGGCGGCGTCCGGTGTCGGCGTCGAGTCCGCTCGGGATGTCGAGGGCGAGGCGCGGGCAGGGCTCGCCGTTGAGG
>SSSX01000698.1 GCA_015657735.1 Zoogloeaceae bacterium | reverse complement strand
TCGCCGTCGCGCCAGCCGGCTTTGTTGAGGAAATTGGCGGTGGACGCCAGCGCGTCGGGCACGCTGCCGACCAGGTCGCGGCGGCCGTCGCCGTCGAAATCGACCGCCAGGCGCAGGAAGGTCGACGGCATGAACTGGGTGTGGCCGAAAGCGCCGGCCCACGAGCCGGTGAGCTGTTCAGCCTTCACGTCGCCGCTGGCGACGATCTTCAGCGCATCGAAGAATTCGCCGCGGAAATAGGTCTGGCGGCGGCCGTAGCACGACAGCGTCGACAAGGAATTGAGCAGCGGACGGGCGCCGAAGTTGCGCCCGAAGTTGCTCTCGACGCCCCACACCGCGACCACCGCGGCCGGATCGACCTTGTAGCGGGCGGATACGTCGGCGAGCACCGCGGCCCACTGCTGGTGCATCGCACGGCCGTCGGCGACGCGTTCGTCGTCCACCAGGCCGGCGAGGTAGTCCCAGATCGGCGTGCGGAATTCGGGCTGGTAGTCGAGGAGCTCGAGCACCTTCATGTCGGGCACGAGACCGGCGGTGAGCCGTTCGTAGGCGGCGCCGGACACGCCGCGGGCCACCGCGCCGGCCTTCAGTTCGGCGACGCAGGGCGCGAAGCGGGCCGGGTCGGGGGCGTCGGCGTGGGCGGTGGAGGCGGCGCCGAGGAGGGCGGCAAGAACGGCGGCGAGGGCGGCGAAGGTGGCTTTCATCAGCGGATAAAGGATTGCATCAGGGCGAAGAAGCGCCCGTAGAACTCGGCGTCGGTGACGGTTTCCTCGCCGACCTTGACCAGCGATTCGTTGTTGCCGCCGAACGGCAGCGACAGCGAGCCGATGCCGGTGACGCTGAGGCCGGTGCTGGCCGAACCGGCTTTCAGCTCCTCGCGCGTCTGGCGGACGTTGGCGAAAACCGCCGCCCCGTCGCCTTCGGCCAGGCACGACAGGCTGAAGGTGAGCTGGATCTGGGTTTCGCGGTTGGGCTGGAAGAACTTGCGGGCGCGCACCTGATCGGTCTTGCTCTCGTCGATCAGGTAGCCCTGGCTGAGCAGCGCCCGCCGGCCGGCCTCGCAGGCGGCGCCGGGGCCGACCTCGAAGGACTGCTCGAAAGGCGAGTCGGGGGTGAAGTGTTCGAGTTTGTAGCTGTCGTCCTTCTTCTTCGACGACAAG
Source organism: Zoogloeaceae bacterium (assembly GCA_015657735.1). Taxonomy (GTDB): domain Bacteria; phylum Pseudomonadota; class Gammaproteobacteria; order Burkholderiales; family Rhodocyclaceae; genus Zoogloea. Next base: position 285 of record SSSX01000698.1, on the reverse strand, counting down.
GCGCTGCACGCCGACAGGGCGACGATCAGCAACAGCGGGGTGAGGCGGTGGTACATCCAGAGGCTTTCAAGAAATACGGGGCGCGGCCGGCGCAGGTCGGGCCGACGCCCGGACCGCGGCTCAGTGCGCCTGGTCCCAGTTGTCGCCGACGCCCACTTCGGCAACCAGCGGAACGGAAAGTTGCGCCACGCCGGCCATCAGGCGCGGCAGCCGGTCGCGGATCAGCGCGACTTCGGCGTCGGGCACCTCGAGCACCAGTTCGTCGTGGACCTGCAGGATCAGCTT
>SSSX01000010.1 GCA_015657735.1 Zoogloeaceae bacterium | reverse complement strand
TGTCCGATGATCGCGTCGGCAGCCCACGCCTCGATCGGCTCGTCGCTGCCCAGGTAGCCGTAGGCTGCGGCCAGGGTGAGCATGCCGGCGGCTCGGCCGGCCGTGATGTCGCGGATGTCGTCGCCGACGTAGATGCTGCGCGCCGGCGCGATGCCGGCGACGTTGCAGGCGTGGAGCAGGGGGTCGGGGAAGGGTTTGGCGCGGGCGGCGGTGTCGCCGCCGACGACGCAGACGCTGCGCGAGCCGAGCCCGAGGGCGTCGACGAGGGGGCGGGCGAAGCGTTCGGCCTTGTTGGTGACGATGCCCCACGGGATGCCGCGCGCCTCGAGGCTGTCGAGCAACTCGGCCATGCCCGGAAAGAGGCGGGTTTCGACGCACAGGGCTTCGGCGTAGAGGGCGAGGAAGCGTCCGGCGAGGGCCGGGTAGGCCGGGGCGTCGGGGGTGAGCCCGAAGCCGGCGCCGAGCATGCCGCGCACGCCGCGGGAGACCTGGGGGCGCAGCGTCTCGAAGGGGGTCGGTGTCATGCCGTGTTCGGTCTGCAGCCGGTGGAGGGTGCCGGCCAGGTCGGGGGCGGTGTCCGCGAGGGTGCCGTCGAGGTCGAAGAAGACGGCGTCAGGCATGCTTGGCGGTGCGCATCAGATAATTGACGTCGGTGTCGCGGCCGAGGGAATAGATTTTGGTGATGGGGTTGTACTGCATGCCGGTCAGCTCTTCGACGTCGAGCCCGGCCTCGCGCACGTAGCGGGCGAGTTCGGACGGCTTGATGAATTTGGCGTATTCGTGGGTGCCCATCGGGAGCAGCTTGAGGATGTATTCGGCGCCGACCACGGCCATCAGGTAGGACTTGAGGTTGCGGTTGAGGGTCGAGAAGAAGACCTGGCCGCCGGGCTTGGCCAGCGCGGCGCAGGCGCGAATGGTGCTGGCCGGGTCGGGAACGTGTTCGAGCATTTCCATGCAGGTGACCACGTCGAAACCGGCCGGGGCTTCGCGGGCGATGTCTTCGGCGGAGATCAGGCGGTAGTCGACGCTCTGGCCGCTTTCGAAAAGATGCAGCCGGGCAACGCCGAGGGCTTTTTCGGAGAGGTCGATGCCGGTGACCTGGGCGCCGCGGGCAGCCATCGATTCGGCAAGGATGCCGCCGCCGCAGCCAATGTCGATGACCTTTTTGCCGGCGATGCGGGCGGCGCTGTCGATCCAGTCGAGGCGCAGCGGGTTGATCTGGTGCAGCGGCTTGAATTCGGATTCGGGATCCCACCAGCGGTGGGCGAGGTCACTGAATTTCTGCAGTTCGGCGGGATCGGCGTTCATCGTGAATCGTGTCGGGACGGGGTGGGCGAGGGTGCGATTGTATTGCGCGGCGGCAAAAAACAAAAAGCCCTGCTGGGCAGGGCTTTTCGGGGATCGGCGTGAAGCCGGAAGTTCGGCGGATTACTTGGTGCCGATGACTTCGATTTCGACGCGACGATCCGGCTGCAGGCACTCGACCAGCTTCTTGTTGTTGCCGGATTCCTTGCCGAGGTTGTTGCACTTGCCGGCGGTCACGGGCTGCTTCTCGCCCTTGCCTTCGGTGTAGACGCGGTTGGCTTCGACGCCCTTGCCGACCAGGTAGGTCTTGACGGCGGCGGCGCGCTTCTCGGACAGCTTCTGGTTGTAGGCGTCGCCACCGATGCGGTCGGTGTGGCCGACGGCGAGGATGACTTCGAGCTTCACGTTCTTGGCCTTGGCGGCCAGATCGTCGAGCTTGGCCTTGCCGGCGGGCAGCAGGACAGCCTTGTCGAATTCGAACAGCGCGTCGGCAGCCAGCTTGACCTTGTCGGCAACCGGAGCGACGGCGGCCGGGGCGGCAGCCTTGGCGCCTGCGGCGGGGGCGGCGGCGACCACGCACTTGTCGGCCGGGACGACGTCCTTGTCGCACTCACAACCCACCGGCAGCTGGCCGGCCATGGTGTTGGCGGCGGCAGCCGGGGTCCAGTAGCCGGTGCGCCAGCAGAGGTCGTAGCCGCTGCGGGCGACAACGTTGCGCTGGTCGATCACATAGGGCACTTCGCCCTTCGTATCGACGACGACGTCTTTGGCGAAGCTGGCGGTGGCGGACAGACCGAGAGCGGCAAGCGCGGCGGCCATCAGCAGTTGTTTTTTGGCTTGTTTGATCATCGTTTTCCTCGTCGCAAGGCAAAGGGGTAGAACCGGAAGATTCTTTCGTGTTGCCGGAAAGCGGTCATGCGTAACGCACTATGAACTCAGGCAGCATATCCAATTCATTGGCGGAGCTTATTTTGCCATAGGCGTGCGATGCCCAATAGCTCCGTGTTGGTTATTTGCAACAGTCGGCCGTGCCTGACGCGCGCCTGTCCGGCGACCCATACGTCCGACACGGCGTGCCGGCCGAGCACGTGGATGAGATGGGAGACGGGGTGGAAGCACGGCAGGTCGTCGGGTTCGTCGATGCGGACGGCGCACAGATCGGCGGCCTTGCCGGGGAGGAGGGAGCCGGTTTCGTGGTCGAGGCCGAGGGCGCGGGCGCCGTCGAGGGTGGCCATGCGCAGGGCGCGGTGGGCCGGCAGGGCGGAGGCGTCGCCGGTGCTGAGCTTGGCGAGCAGGCTGGCCTGCTGCATTTCGCGGAACAGGTCGAGGCGGTTGTTGCTGGCCGCGCCGTCGCTGCCGAGGCCGACGGTCAGCCCGTGGGCGAGCAGGCGGGCGACCGGCGCCGCGCCGCTGGCGAGCTTCATGTTCGAGGTGGGGCAGTGGGCGACGGCGCAGCGGTGCAGGGCGAGGCGCTCGATGTCTTCGTGGGCCAGATGGACGGCGTGGACGGCGATCAGGTTGGGGCCGAGCAGGTCGAGGTTTTCGAGGCGGGTGATCGGGCGCTGGCCGAAGTCGCGCAGGCTGTCGGCGATCTCGCCGGCGGTTTCGTGGAGGTGGATGTGGATCGGCAGCTCGAGTTCGCCGGCGAGGGCGCCGATGCGTTCGAAGGTCCGGTCGGAGATGGTGTAGGGGGCGTGCGGGGCGAGCGCGAAGCGGATCAGCGGGTGGCCGCGCCAGGCGTCGAAGGTGGCGAGGCCCTTGCGCAGGTAGTCGTCGGCGTCGGCGGCGTACTGGGAGGGGAATTCGATGGCGGTGATCCCGAGCACCGCGCGCAGGCCGAGGCGGTCGAAGGCTTCGGCGGCGGCCTCGGGGAAGAAGTACATGTCGTTGCAGGTGGTGATGCCGCCGCGCAGCATCTCGGCGGCGGCCAGCAGGCTGCCGTCGCGCACGAAGGCGTGCGAGACGTGGCGGACTTCGGCGGGCCAGATGGCGTCCTGCAGCCAGCGCATCAGCGGCAGGTCGTCGGCGAGGCCGCGCAGCAGCGTCATTGCCGCGTGGCAGTGCAGGTTGACCAGGCCGGGGATGAGGACGTGGTCGGGCAGGCTGACGGTTTCGGCGGCGGCGAAGCGCAGCTGGGCCTGGTCGATCGGGAGGATGGCAACGATGCGTCCGTCGCGGACGGCGAGGGCGTGGTGCTCGAGGGTGCTGTCGGCAGGTTCGACGGGAATGATCCAGCGTGCCTCGATGAGCAGGTCGACCGGCGTCGGCGTCATGGCGGTTCTCGGCGGAGGTGGAAAAAACCCCGCGCGGGGCGGGGTTCGGGTCGGTGCGGGGCGGCGGGCCGTTACTTGGCGGGGCCCTTGACGTCCACGGTGACGCGGCGGTTCGGCGCCAGGCATTCGATCAGCGGCTTGCGGCCGAGCTTGTCGTCGCAGCGCTTGATCGGCTGGGTCTTGCCGGCGCCCATGGTGTCGACCACGTCGGCCTTCACGCCCTTGCCGGCGAGGTAGGCCTTGACGGCGTCGGCACGCTTCTCGGAGAGCTTCTGGTTGTAGGCCTGGGAGCCGAGGCGGTCGGTGTGGCCGGTGATGATCAGGGAGTCGACCTTGGCGCAGCTGCCCAGGCGGGCGAGGACGGTCTTGTCGAGGGTGGCCCTGGCCGCCGGGGTCAGCGTGGCCTTGTTGAAGGCGAAGGTGCTGTCGGCGGCGAGGTTCACGCTGAAGTCGCACTTGGCCGGGGCGGCGACCGGCGCGGCGGCTGCGGCGGCGGGAGCCTTGGCGGCGGGGGCGGCGGCCGGGGCGCACACTTCGGCGCCGACGACGTCCTTGTCGCACTGGCAGCCGACCGGTAGTTCGCCGGCCTTGACCGCGGCGGCGGCGTTCGGGGTCCAGTAGCCGGTGCGCCAGCACAGGTCGAAGCCGCTGCGGGCGACGACGTTGCGCTGGTCGATGACGTAGGGCACCTCGCCCTTCGGGTCGACAACGACGTCCTTCGACTGGGCCGTCGCGGACAGGCTGGCAAGCATCAGCATGGCGGCGGAGGCCAGGCGGAATTTGGCGGCGGTCATGGGTTTCCTCCTCAGATGATGTGCGGGGCGCTGGCGGCGCCCGTCTTGTGATGGGTCGAGCCGCCCGATTAGAGCATACGAGGCCGGCTGATCACAACGCGTGCGCCGGGCGGGAGGGATTTTCTCGGCGGCACGGGAGCCCGGGGCGGGCATCGGCGGCGTGCTAAACTCGCTCCTTTTCGTCTTTTCGACGGATTGTCGATTCTTCGCGGTGCCATGATCCCGTTCGCCAAAGAAACCCTCCCCATCAGCCTCGAAGACGAGATGCGCCACGCCTACCTGGATTACGCGATGAGCGTGATCGTCGGGCGGGCCCTGCCGGATGTGCGCGACGGCCTGAAACCGGTGCACCGCCGCGTGCTGTTCGCGATGCACGAACTGGGCAACGACTGGAACAAGGCTTACAAGAAGTCGGCGCGTATCGTCGGCGACGTGATCGGTAAGTATCACCCCCACGGCGACCAGTCGGTGTACGACACCATCGTGCGGATGGCCCAGGACTTCTCGCTGCGTTACATGCTGGTCGATGGCCAGGGCAACTTCGGCTCGGTGGACGGCGACAGCGCGGCGGCCATGCGTTACACCGAAATCCGCATGGCGAAGATCGGCCACGAGTTGCTGGCCGACATCGACAAGGAAACCGTCGATTTCGGGCCGAACTACGACGGTTCGGAGAAAGAGCCGCTGGTGCTGCCGGCGCGCATCCCGAACCTGCTGATCAACGGTTCGGGCGGCATCGCGGTGGGCATGGCGACCAACATCCCGCCGCACAACTTCACCGAGATCGTCGATGCCTGCCTGCGCCTGCTGCACGAGCCCGACGTGACGATCGACGAGCTGATCAAGATCGTGCCGGCGCCGGACTTCCCGACCGCCGGCCTGATCTACGGCCTGTCCGGTGTGCACGAAGGCTACCGCACCGGCCGCGGCCGCGTCGTGATGCGGGCGCGCACCCATTTCGAGGATATCGGCAAGGGCGACCGCCAGGCCATCATCGTCGACGAGATTCCCTACCAGGTTAACAAGAAGACCCTGCTCGAGAAGATCGCCGAGCTGGTGAACGACAAGCGCATCGAAGGCATCAGCGAGATCCGCGACGAGTCCGACAAGTCGGGCATGCGCGTGGTCATCGAGCTCAAGCGCAACGAAATGCCCGACGTGGTGCTGAACAACCTGTTCAAGCAGACCCAGCTGCAGGACACCTTCGGCATGAACATGGTGGCGCTGGTGGACGGCAAGCCGCGCACCCTGAACCTGCGCCAGATGATCGACTGCTTCCTGGCGCACCGCCGCGAGGTGGTGACCCGGCGCACCGTCTTCGAGCTGCGCAAGGCCCGCGAACGTGGCCACATCCTCGAAGGCCTGGCGGTCGCACTGTCCAACGTCGACGAGATCATCGCCCTCATCAAGGCGGCGCCGACGCCGCCCGAGGCCAAGAAATCCCTGATGGCGCGCCAGTGGCGCTCGGCGCTGGTCGAAGAAATGCTGCTGCGCGCGGCCGCCGACAGTTTTCGTCCGGAAGGGCTGGCGCCCGAGTTCGGCCTGTCGGCGCAGGGCTACCGGCTGTCCGACGCCCAGGCCCAGGCCATCCTCGAGCTGCGTCTGCAGCGCCTGACCGGCCTGGAGCAAGACAAGATCGTCGCCGAATACCGCGAAGTGATGGACACCATCGCCGATCTGCTCGACATCCTGGCGCGTCCCGAGCGGATCACCGCGATCATCGGCGACGAGCTGGCGCTGATCAAGCAGCAGTTCGGCGACCCGCGGCGCTCGGAGGTGGTGATGAACACCGCCGACATCAACATCGAGGATCTGATCGCCCCGCAGGACATGGTGGTCACGCTGTCCCACACCGGCTATTTCAAGCGCCAGCCGCTCACCGACTACCGCGCCCAGAAGCGCGGCGGCCGCGGCAAGCAGGCGGCGGCGGTGAAGGACGACGATTTCGTCGACCAGCTCTTCGTGGCCAACACCCACGACCACATCCTGTGTTTCTCGAGCCGCGGCCGGCTGTACTGGCTCAAGGTGTACGAAGTGCCGGAAGGCAACCGCAACGCCCGCGGCAAGCCGATCGTCAATCTGTTCCCGCTGCTCGAAGGCGAAAAGATCACCGCGGTGCTGCCGGTCAAGGAATTCGACGAAGGCCATTTCGTGTTCATGGCGACCGCCCAGGGCACGGTCAAGAAGACGCCGCTGACCGATTTCTCCAACCCGCGCAAGGCCGGCATCATCGCCGTCGGGCTGGACGAGGGCGACTACCTAGTCGGCGTCGCGATCACCGACGGCGCCCACGACGTGATGATGTTCTCGGATGCCGGCAAGGCGGTGCGCTTCAGCGAGAACGACGTCCGCCCGATGGGCCGTCAGGCCCGTGGCGTGCGTGGCATGATGCTCGAGGACGGCCAGACGGTGATCGCCATGCTGGTCGCCGGCAACGAGGAGCAGAGCGTCCTCACGGCCACCGAGAACGGCTTCGGCAAGCGCACGCCGATCGGCGAATACACCCGCCACGGCCGCGGCACCAAGGGCATGATCGCGATCCAGACATCCGACCGCAACGGCAAGGTGGTGGCGGCGACGCTGGTCACCGAGAAAGACCAGATCATGCTCATCACCACCGGCGGCGTGCTGGTGCGCACGCGGGTTTCCGAAATCCGCGAGATGGGCCGCGCGACCCAGGGCGTCACGCTGATCTCGGTGGACGAGGGCAGCACGCTGTCCGGCGTGCAGAAGATTCTCGAAGGCGACGAGGAAGAACAGGACGGCCCCGCCGAAGCCTGACCGAACGAAGCAAGGATCCAGACGATGCGTATTTTCAATTTTTCGGCCGGACCGGCCGTGCTGCCGACCCCGGTGCTCGAAACCGCCCGCGACGAACTCCTCGACTGGCACGGTCGCGGCATGAGCATCATGGAGATGTCGCACCGCGGCAAGGATTTCACCGGCGTCATCGAGACCGCCGAGGCCGATCTGCGGACCCTGATGGGCATCCCGTCCAACTACAAGGTGCTGTTCCTGCAGGGCGGGGCAACCCAGCAGTTCGCGCAGATTCCGATGAATCTGCTCGACGGGCGGTCGGCCGACTACGTCGTCACCGGTTCGTGGTCGAAGAAAGCCTTCAAGGAAGCCCAGCGTGTCGGCCGGGCGCGGCTGGCGGCGAGCACCGAGGCCGGCAACTTCACCGGCCTGCCCGGCGCCGGCGAGCTGGATTTCGATCCGCAGGCGGCCTACGTGCATATCTGCACCAACGAAACCATCCACGGCGTCGAGATGTTCGACCTGCCCGACGTGCCGGACGGCGTGCCGCTGGTGGCCGACATGAGCTCCCACATCCTGTCGCGGCCGATGGATGTGTCGAAGTACGGCCTGATCTACGCCGGTGCGCAGAAGAACATCGGCCCGGCCGGGCTGGTCATCGTCATCGTCCGCGAGGATCTGCTCGGCAAGGCCGCCGCGACCACGCCGACGGTCATGGATTTTGCGGTGATGGCCGAGCACGGCTCGATGCTCAACACCCCGCCGACCTTCGGCGTCTATCTTGCCGGCCTGGTCTTCAAGCACCTGCTGGCGCTGGGCGGCCTGGCCGCCGTCGAACGGGCCAACATCGCCAAGGCACAATTGCTTTACGATGCGATCGGCGCCAGCGGCGGCTTCTACCGCAACCCGGTCGAGGCGTCGTGCCGCTCGCGCATGAACGTGCCGTTCACCCTCGCCGACGGCGCGCGCGATGCGGCGTTCCTCGCCGAGGCCGCGCAGCGCCGGCTCGAGGGGCTGAAGGGCCACAAGTCGGTGGGCGGCATGCGCGCGTCGATCTACAACGCGATGTCGCTCGACGGCGTGCAGGCGCTGGTCGGACTGATGCAGGATTTCGCCCGCCAGGCGTGAGCGGCGTATTTTCAGGAGAAGGCATGAACGAAGGGATGCTGCAGGAACTGGGCGCGGTCCGCGACCAGATCGATGCCATCGACGCGCAGATGCTGGTGTTGCTCAACGAGCGTGCCCGCTGCGCCCAGCATGTCGGCGAGATCAAGGCCAAGTACGGCGAGTTCGGCCAGATCTACCGCCCGGAGCGCGAAGCCCAGGTGCTGCGGCGCATCCAGAGCCTCAATGGCGGCCCGCTGCCCGACGAGAGCGTGACCTTCTTCTTCCGCGAGGTGATGTCGGCCTGCCTGTCGCTGGAAAACCCCCTCGGCGTCGCCTTCCTCGGCCCGCTCGGCACTTTTTCCGAGAGCGCGGCGGTCAAGCATTTCGGCCACGCGGCGCGTCTGGCTCCGCAGGGCACGATCGACGACGTGTTCCGCGAGGTCGAGGCCGGTCATGCCCAATATGGGGTCGTGCCGGTCGAGAACTCCACCGAAGGCGCCGTCGGGCGCACGATGGACCTGCTGTTCGGCACCTCGCTCAAGATCTGCGGCGAAGTCGTGGTGCGCATCCACCAGCACCTGATGAGCCGCGAGCCGGGCCTGGCCGGCATCCGCAAGGTGTACTCGCACGCCCAGTCGCTGGCCCAGTGCCACGAGTGGCTCAACCGTTCGCTGCCCGGCGTGCCGCGGATTTCGGTCGGCAGCAACGCCGAGGCCGCGCGGCTGGCGTCGCTCGAACCCGGCGCCGCGGCGATCGCCGGCGAAGCAGCGGCGGCCCGCTACGATCTGCCGCGGATCGTCGAGAACATCGAGGACGAACCCAACAACACCACCCGCTTCTTCGTGCTCGGCCGTCACGACGCCGGCCGCACCGGCGCCGACAAGACGTCGCTGATCCTGTCGGCGAGCAACCGTCCCGGCGCGATGCACGAGCTGCTCGCCCCGCTGGCCGAGTCCGGCGTGTCGATGAGCCGCCTCGAATCGCGGCCGGCCCGCGCGGCGCTGTGGGAATACGTCTTCTACGTGGACCTCGAAGGCCACCGCGACGATCCTGCCGTCAAGGCGGCCCTCGCCGCGCTCGCCGCCCGCGCCGCCTTCCTGAAGATCCTGGGCTCCTATCCCCAGGCCGTGTACTGATTTCCCGTGGAGTCTCCGATGCGTCTGTGTGACCTGGCACCTGCCCACATCCGGGCCATTTCGCCCTACCAGCCGGGCAAGCCGATTTCCGAACTGGCCCGCGAAATGGGGTTGGCCGAGGCCTCCATCGTCAAGCTGGCGTCCAACGAGAACCCGCTCGGTATCGGCGCAAAGGCCCGCGAGGCGATCCACGCGGCGCTGGCCGACATCGCCCGCTACCCGGACGGCAACGGCTTCGAGCTGAAGGACGCGCTGTGCCGCCGCTACGGCGTCGACATGGCGCGGATCGTCCTCGGCAACGGCTCCAACGACATCCTCGAGATGGTCGCCGGTGCCTTCCTCGGCCCCGACCGCGAGGCGATCTACGCCCAGCACGCCTTCGCCGTCTATCCGCTGGCCACCCAGGCGGCCGGCGCCCGCGGCGTCGAGGTGGCGGCGAAGAACTTCGGCCACGACCTCGACGCGATGCTGGCGGCTGTCACGCCGGCGACCCGCGTGATCTTCATCGCCAACCCGAACAACCCGACCGGCACCTTCGTGCCCGGCCCCGAGCTCGAAGCCTTCCTCGGCCGCGTGCCGGCCGACGTGCTGGTGGTGCTCGACGAGGCCTACACCGAATACCTCGGCCCGGCCCAGCGCTACGACGCCATCGCGTGGCTGCAGCGCTTTCCCAACCTGCTGATCAGCCGCACCTTCTCGAAGGCCTACGGGCTGGCCGGCCTGCGCGTCGGCTACGGTCTCGGCAGCCCGGAAGTCATCGACCTGCTGAACCGCGTGCGTCAGCCCTTCAACGTCTGCAGCATCGGCCTGGCCGCCGCCGCCGCCGCGCTGTTCGACGACGAATTCCTGCAGCGCAGCTACGCCCTCAACCGCGACGGCATGCAGCAGCTGTGCGACGGTTTCCGGCGCCTCGGCCTCGACTGGATTCCGTCGGCCGGCAATTTCGTCACCTTCAAGGTCGGCGACGGCGCCGGCGTCAATCTGCGCCTGCTGCGCCAGGGTGTCATCGTGCGCCCCATCGGCGGCTACGGCATGCCCGAGTGGCTGCGCGTGTCGATCGGCCTGCCCGACGAGAACGCGCGCTTCCTCGAAGCCCTGGCAGAC
>SSSX01000697.1 GCA_015657735.1 Zoogloeaceae bacterium | reverse complement strand
GTCCGCGTCGGCTTCGCCCGCGAGGCGCCCTACGCCTACCGGGATCCGGCCACCGGCCGGGTCACCGGCGAGGCCCCGGAGGTCGCCCGCCACCTGCTCGCCGGCCTGGGGATCACCCAGGTGGAAAGCATCCTCACCGAGCCCGAAACGCTCATCCCCGGCCTCCAGGCCGGCCGCTTCGATCTGATCGCCGGCCTGTCGATCCGGCCCCAGCACTGCGCCGAGGTACGTTTTTCCAACCCCACCTACCAGGTGGGCGAGGCGATGGTGGTGCGAGCCGGCAACCCCGGCAAGTTTCACAGCTTCGAGGACGTGGCGGCCCGCAGGCGATCCACCCTGGGGGTGGTGGCGGGCAGCGTGGAGCTCGACCAAGCCAGGGCGGCGGGGATCCCCGCCGAGCGCATCCTGTTCTTTCCCGGCCTCCCCTCCGCGGTGGCGGGGGTCGCTACCGGGCGGGTGGATGGCGCCGCAGGATCGCGGCTCACCCTGCGCAAGCTGGTGGCCCAGGCGAAGGCCGGCACCGTGGAACTGGCCCGCCCCTTCCAGGAACCCCGGAAAGCCGGCAATCCCGTACGCAGCTATGGCGCCTTCGCCTTCCGCAAAAGGGATGCCGCCTTCGTTGCGGCGATCAATGCCCGGCTGGCGGACTTTATCGGAAGCCCGGAACACACTGCGATGGTCGCGCCCTTCGGCTTCACCCCGGCGGACCTGCCCGGCAAGGTCAGCGCCGACGCCCTCTGCCCGGGCTGACAGCGGCCCGGCGCAACTACGGCCCCCGTGGTCCGGCCGATTCCCGCCCTCATGCGGGTGGCCGACGCAACGGGGCCGGCTCCTCGGCGCGGGGATCCAGCTCCAGCACCACCGGCGAACTCTGGGCCACGCTGACGAAGTCGCTGTGCTCCGTGGGCGGACCCTCGGGCCGCACCCGGCTGCGGTAGACCGTCAGGGCCGCCAGGGCCAGAAGGGCCACCGCGAAATACACCATCAGGCTGCCGGGGCCCAGGCCCGCCATCAGCATCCCCGCCGCCGTCGGCCCGATGGCCGCCCCAGCGCCGTGGAGCAGGAGCAGGCCGCTGGTGGCTTCCAGCACCTCCGCCGGCTTGAGGTGGTCATTCACATGGGCGATGGACAGGCCATAGACCGAGAACGCCAGCCCGCCGAAGAGGAACCCCACGCCACTCAGCCACGCCGGCCAATAGCTCACCGTGGCAAGCCCCAGCACCGCCAGCGCGGCCCCGCCCAGGCAGACCGTGAGGAGCACGTGGCGGCGATCATGGCGATCCGAGAAATGGCCAATGGGCCACTGCATGGCCGCACCGCCCAGGATGGTGGCGCTCATGAAAGCGGCGATCTCCCCTTCCGAGAGCCCCACCCGTTGGCCGAACACTGCCCCCATCCCATAGAACGCGCTATTCACCAGCCCCGATGCCACCGCGCCATACACCCCGATAGGCGACACCGCATGCAGGCGGCGCAAGCCCAGGCGCGGCGCCTCCACCGCCTGGGGCTGGGTGACCGGGGTCATGGCGATGGGCACCAGAGCCAGGGAGAGCAGGATCGACACGAGGCCGAAGGGCACGAAGGTTTCCACGTCCCCCGCGAGGATCAGGAGCTGCCCCGCCGCCATCGCCACCAAATTCACCGCCACGTAGGCGGCCAGCAGGCGCCCCCGGTGCTGGTTGGGCGCCACGGTGTTGAGCCAGCTCTCGATCACCATGTAGAGCCCCACCAGGCAGGCCCCCGTCACCGCCCGCAGCAGCCCCCACACCCAAGGGTCCACTACCATGGCGTGGACGATGGCGGTGGTGGACGCCACCGCCGCCATGGCGGCAAAGGCCCGAATGTGGCCCACCCGGTGGATGATGCGGGGGCATAGAAAGGTGCCCGCGACGTAGCCAAGAAAAAAGGCCGACATGACCAGGCCCGTCACCGGCACCGGGAAACCCGCCAGATGGGCGCGCAGGCCCAGGGCGGAAAAAAACAGGCCGATGCCCACCAGGAGCAGGCCGACAGCAAGGAACAGGGAAGCGATGGGAAGGAGGACGGCGGTCATGGGCGCGAAGGGCCCCGGAACACGGCCGCTCCGGACACCCGGCAAGGAGGAGATAGATAGGCGGCTTTCCGCCCCAGGCAAGACCATACCTCCCTGGCCCCCCCTTGCCTACCCACCGCGCCCCACGCAACGCCCCCGCCGTGACGACACCGGCATCCTCGGCTCAAGTCGGGGCATGCTCCTCCTGCGCATATTTCTGGGTTCCCCAGCGACCTCGCCCCTGAGCCGGCCATCCTCCACCCTAGGCATCAAAGAGCTATGCAGGGCCGCCTGTAGGGAATGGGACTTGCCTCGCCACGGTGCCTGACTTGCAGGGGTCGATAGCGGCGGTCGACCCAATCCAGCCGTCGGGCTCTTCGTGGTGCGAACGGCAAGTAACCGAGTGAAGCCGTCACCTCGCATGACATGTTGGGGGACGTGAAATTGGTGCTTCGTTCACGCGTCTGCCGTTCGGTCAAGGCCTTGGACTGACGAAACCCGGCCCGCCAACCCTGACCGTACCCTTTCATTCTTATGACTTAAACGTAATTGCAGGGTCACTGCCCTGTCAGTCGCTGGCTCCTATGATCGAGTCCATGGTTGCTCAAGCATGAGCAGCCAATCTGGACAAGGAGCCCATCATGAAAAAGTCGATCATCGCGGTCCTCGCCGTCTCGGCCATCAGCACCCTTGGTTCTTCCGCTGCGTTCGCTCACGAAGACTATTCCGAGGGCGGTGCGCTGCACTGGCTCGAGCATGTCCAGGCACGCGCTTCGAGCCCGACTGAGCGAGAGCTGGCCACATATGGCTACGCGAGCAACGCCACGCCCTCCCGCACCGTGATCGTCAATGCGGACACGCGCTACATCAACGTCACGCGGCTCGAGACGGTTGCCCTGAAGGTCGGTGACAAGACGGTCAACTGGACCTTCGACACCCTCGGCACAAACAGCTTTCCGCTTTCGAAGGTGGTCCAAGGGGGCGACAAGGTGACTGTCTATCTCGAAGAAAGCCCCCTTTACCGCAGCGGCTCCTGAT
>SSSX01000696.1 GCA_015657735.1 Zoogloeaceae bacterium | reverse complement strand
GCGCTGTTTCTCTTCAGGGAGCGCATGGGCAGTATAGGCGATCACGCGCAGGCCGCCGAGCCGACTGTCGGCACGCACCCGGGCAAGCACCTCCTCGCCCGACATGACCGGCATGCTGATGTCGAGCAGGACGACGTCGAAGTCGCTGGCGGCGAGCTTGGCGAGGGCTTGCGGGCCGCCCTCGGCCTCGTCGGAATCAAAGCCGAGGCGGGTGACGAAAGCGATGGCAAGGCGTCGGTTGATGGCGTTGTCGTCGACGACGAGCACCCGTTTCTTGGTGGAGGGAGACGAATCGCTCATGGCGTGAAAGCAATCAGGTTTTCGGCCGCTCGATGGGCAGATAAAGAGTGAACGTGGCGCCTTCGCCAATCCGCGACTCGACGACGAGATCGCCGGCCAGCAGGTGGGCGAGCTCCCGCGCGAGGGCCAGACCGAGGCCGGTGCCTCCGTGGTCACGGGTGATGAACTGATCCAACTGGCGGAATTTCTCGAAAATGACTTCCTGTGCCTCGGGCGCGATGCCGGGTCCGGTATCCGAAACGGCAAACGCTACCCACCCGTCGTGCCGCCGGACGCTCAGCCCGATGCTGCCATTCTCGGTGAACTTGACCGCGTTGTTCAAGAGATTATTGAGAATCTGGCGTACCCGCTGGATGTCGACGTGGATCGTCGCCGGCAGATCGTCGGCCAGATCGAGGTTGACCGCCAGCCCCTTGGCCTGCGCATGGGCCCGGTGGGTGCTGATGAGGTCGCTGGCGAGCCGCGCGATGTCCTGATCGACGGGCTTGAGTTCCATGCGCCCGGCTTCGACCTTGGCGAGGTCGAGGAGGTCGTTGACGATGTCGAGCAGATGCTGGCCCGAGGTGTGGATGGTCGCCGCGAACTCCTGCTGGGTCGGGTCGCCGAGTTCGAGCTGGAGCAGCTCGGAGTAACCGAGGATGCCGTTGAGCGGCGTGCGCAGTTCGTGCGACATGCTGGCGAGAAAGTCCGACTTCAGCTTGTTGGCCTCCTCCGCCCGGCTCCGCGCCTCCTCGGAGCGCTTGAAGGATTCCTGCACTTCGTCGGCCATGCTGTTGAACGAGCGGGCCAGCTGCCCCATCTCGTCCTGCGAACGCACCTGCAGACGATGCGACAGCTCGCCCGCCTGGAAGCGGCCGAGGCCTTCGATCATCTTGGTGATGCGCCGGGTGATGAACTCGGCCATCCAGATCGCGACGACGATCACCAGCACGACCATGATCAGCGTCGAGGCGCTCAGCGCGCCGGCGGTCTGGGCAAGATTGGTGGCGATATCGTCGCGCAGGCCCTGACGCTGGGTCTGGAAGGCCTTGTCCATGTCGGCGATGGTCAGCCCGATGCGCTTGGCCGAATCGGTGGCGGCGCGATGGAATTCATCGACGTTGGCGCCGATGGTGACGAAACCGAAACCCTGGCGGCTTTGGCCATACTGCCCCGTATAGTAGGGAATCGCCGCCGCGGTGGTGAGCTTCCACAGGCCCGAGAAGAAAATCGTGAACGAACCGGAGCCGCCTCTCTCGGTGAGCTGGTTCCAGCCCGCGCACTGGGGCGAAAAATTGAGGTAGCGGCAATCGAGGCCCACCGTTCCGGCCTTGACCTGCGCCGCGGCGGGCTTCTTCTTGAGCGATTGCCCGTCGAAGACCGGGACCGTTTCGAGGAACTCCCGCGAGGACTTGCCGGACGCCTGCCAGGCTTCGAACAGCGACTGGTCGAGCCACGGCGTGACCGGCTCGCCGGTCGCCGGATCGTAGCCGGGAATGAAGTAATCCCGCGGATGGGAGATCGCCCGGCTCTTGTGATCCCACATGAAGGCGTAGTTGCCGACGATCGCATCGTTG
>SSSX01000695.1 GCA_015657735.1 Zoogloeaceae bacterium | reverse complement strand
GGAGTCGGCGAGCTGACGGGCCAGTTCGACCACCGTCTTGCGCGGCAGGATCACGTCGGTGCGCGGGAAGTCGCCGACCAGCGGCGAGGCGGCGTAGGCCAGGCGGTGGCCGTCGGTGGCGACCATCCGCAGCAGGTCGCCGGCGACCACCAGCAGGAGGCCGTTGAGGTAGTAGCGGATGTCCTGCTGGGCCATCGCGTACTGCACCAAGGCGAGCTGCTTCTTGAAGGCCTTTTGCGTGGTGGTGAACGACAGGCCCTCGCCTTCCGGCGGCGACAGGCGCGGGTAGTCGGCGGCGGGCAGGGTCTGCAGCTGGAAGCGGCTCTTGCCGGCCTTGAGGGTGATGCGCTTGTCGTCGAGCGTGAGCTGCACCTCGGCGCTGTCGGGCAGCGCGCGCAGGATGTCCTGCAGCTTGCGCGCGCCGACGGTGATCGCCACGTCGTCGGCGCCGAGGGCGGCGGTGGTGCTGTTGCGGATCTGGATTTCGATGTCGGTGACGAGCAGCGTCAGCGCATCGCCCTTCTTTTCGATCAGCACGTTCGAGAGGATCGGCAGCGTGTGACGTTTCTCGACGATGCCGGACACCGACTGCAGCGGGACGAGAAGGGCATCGCGGGGCGCGGTGAAGAGCAACATGAAATCGGGTCTCCGTGTGGGGTTCAGTGGGCCGGGCGGGGCGTCCGGGCGGCAGTCAGCATGGCTGGCTCAGGTTTCAACCGCGCAGTACCTGGGTCAGGACGTGCAGGTCGTGGTTCAGCTGGGTGTCGCCGAGGCGCAGTTCGGCGATCGTGCGGCAGGCGTGCAGCACGGTGGTGTGATCGCGGCCGCCGAAGGCTTCGCCGATCGCCGGCAGGCTCATCGGGGTGAGGTCCTTGGCGAGGAACATCGCCACCTGGCGCGGCCGCGCGATGACCCGGGTGCGCTTCTTGGAATGCATGTCGGCGACCTTGATCTTGTAGTAGTCGGCAACCGTCTTTTGAATGAACTCGGCGGTGAGCTGGCGATTGTGGGCGTTGAGGAGATCCTTCAGCGCCTCCTTGGCAACTTCGAGCGTCACCTCCTTGCCGTGGAAACGGGCGAAGGCCAGCACCTTTTTCAGTGCGCCTTCGAGCTCGCGCACGTTGGAGCGCAGGTTCTTGGCGATCAGGAAGGCCACGTCGTCGTCGAGCTGGATGCGCTCGACCTCGGCCTTCTTCTTGAGGATGGCGACGCGCATCTCGAGCTCGGGCGGCTCGATCTGCACGGTGAGGCCCCAGTCGAAGCGGGAGATCAGCCGATCCTCGAGGCCCTGCACGTCCTTCGGGTAGGTGTCGCTGGTAATGATGATCTGCTTCTTGGCCTCGGTGAGGGCGTTGAAGGCGTGGAAGAACTCTTCCTGGGTCCGGTTCTTGTTATTGAAGAACTGGATGTCGTCGATGATCAGCACGTCCAGCGAGCGGTAGTAGCGCTTGAAGACGTCGAAGGACTTCTGCTGGTAGGCGCGCACCACGTCGGCGTAGTAATCCTCGGCGTGCACGTAGCGGATCACCTTTTTCGGGTCGTGCTTGAAGACGTAGTTGCCGAGCGCGTGAATCAGGTGGGTCTTGCCGAGGCCGACGCCGCCGTAGATGAACAGCGGGTTGTACGACACGCCCGGGTTCTGGGCGACCTGCAGCGCGGCGGCGCGGGCGAGGTCGTTGGCGCGGCCGGTGACCAGGGTGTCGAAAGTGAAATCGGGGTTGAGACGCGATTTGTCGTAGCTGGCCGCTTCGGCGCTCTGCGGCGCTTCCGGCAGGCTGGCGCGGGGCGCCGGCTGCGGTGCGGCGGCCGGGCTGGCGGCCGCCGGGGCAGGCACCGCGGCGTGCGTCGCCG
>SSSX01000694.1 GCA_015657735.1 Zoogloeaceae bacterium | reverse complement strand
GCCGTGCCGAACTGCATCATCTCCAAGACCGACGACGTTTCCGACCTCCTCGAAGTCGCGGTGCTGGCCAAGGAGGCCGGGCTGCTGCGTCCGGCCGAAGGCGTGCTGGACGTCAACATCATCCCGCTGTTCGAAACCATCGGCGACCTGCAGAACGCCGCCGGCGTCATGGACCGCCTGTTCGCGCTCCCCGCCTACATGGCCCTGCTCGAATCGCGCCGGCTCGAGCAGGAAGTCATGCTCGGCTACTCCGACAGCAACAAGGACGGCGGCTTCCTCACCTCCGGCTGGGAGCTCTACAAGGCCGAGATCGGCCTGGTCGCCACCTTCGCCCGGCATGGCGTGCGCCTGCGCCTGTTCCACGGTCGCGGCGGCTCGGTCGGCCGCGGCGGCGGACCGAGCTATCAGGCGATCCTGGCCCAGCCGGGCGGCGCCGTGCAGGGCCAGATCCGCCTGACCGAGCAGGGCGAAGTCATCGCCTCAAAATACGCCAACCCCGAAGTCGGCCGGCGCAACCTCGAGGTGCTCGCCGCCGCCACCCTCGAAGCCACCCTCTTCGCCCCCCGCGACCCGGCACCGCGGCCCGAATACCTCGAAGCGATGGACGAGCTGTCCGCCACCGCCTTCGCCGCCTACCGCAAACTGGTCTATGAAACCGACGGTTTCGAACGCTATTTCTGGGAATCGACGGTGATCTCGGAAATCGCCGCCCTCAACATCGGCAGCCGCCCGGCCTCGCGCAAGAAGTCGACGGCCATCGAAGACCTGCGCGCGATTCCGTGGGTGTTCAGCTGGGCCCAGTGCCGGCTGATGCTGCCGGGCTGGTTCGGCTTCGGCTCGGCGGTGAACGCCTACGTCGCCAGGCACGGCGAGGCCGGCCGCGCCCGCCTCACGGCGATGCACCGCGAATGGTCGTTCTTCGCCACGCTGCTCTCCAACATGGACATGGTGCTGGCCAAGAGCGACATCGCCATCGCCAGCCGCTACGCCGAACTGGTGAAGGACGCGGCGCTGCGCGAGGCGATCTTCCCGCGCATCGAACAGGAACACGCCGACACCGTCGCCGCGCTGCTCGGGATCACCGGCCAGGCCGAACTGCTCGACGCCAACCCGCTGCTCAAGCGCTCGATCCACAACCGCTTCCCCTACCTCGACCCGCTCAACCACGTGCAGGTCGAACTGCTCCACCGTTACCGCGACGGCCATCAGGACGAACGCCTGCGCCGCGGCATCCTGCTGTCGATCAACGGCATCGCCGCCGGCCTGCGCAACAGCGGCTGACACGCCGCGCACGGCGTTAAAAAACCCGACAGCACGCTGTCGGGTTTTTTCGTTTCCGGCACCCGGCGGGGCGCAGCCAACGCTCAGACAGCCCGGCGCCGGCGAGTAAGCGCCAGCCCGGCAAAGCCCACGCCGAGCAGGCCCAGGCTGACCGGTTCCGGCACACCGGTGGCCCCCGTGCCGCCGGAGCCGGTCAGGCAGATGATGTCCTCGAGCTGCTGCTCGACGGTCACGTCGGTCAGCGGGCCGGAGATGAAGGCGCCGCCGGTGTCGGAGAAACTGTAAATGGTGGAGATGCCGCCCGAACCGCCGGTGGCCATTTTGTTGAACAGATTGGGCACGCCCGGGTCGACCGGATCGTCGGCTACCCACGCGAACAGGAACACGCCCTTGGCCTTGGCAGCCTGGTTGGCGGCATAGGCGGCGTCCCAGTCGGCCTGGTTCACCGGTGCGCCGTTCTCGGTGCCTTCGTCGCCGATGGTCACCACCGCCCAGAAGTTCTTCTGGCCGGGGCCGGCATCGGTGCCCCAGTCGTACCACTGCACCAGATCGCTGACCGCCGGGCCGCTGTCCTCGGAGTTGTTTGAAATGGGCGTACCGCCCTTGCCCGTCACGTACGCGGAAACGGTTTCGTTGAAGACGCTGCCGCTGGTGCCGGTGATGCCCATGAAACGCGCGCGAACGTAACAGTCGGTGGTCGGGCAGTTCAGGTTCTGGATCACCGACTGAGCCTTGGCGCCGATGGCGGCGATATCGTCCCCCATGCTGCCACTGGTGTCGATTGCAAACACGATGTCGACAATGCTGGTGGCGGCGGCCTGGCTGACCGCATCGCCGCCGATCAACAGGCTTGCGTTGGCATGGCAGGCGAGCCCGAGCAGGGCCGGAGCCAGCAGGGATTTCAGTGCGCTACGCGTGTTCATCGCATTTCCTTTCGTCAGAAGTGGCATATTTGCGATATTCACGAAGCAACACCTATGCCAAATTCACGACTTTCCGACAACACCCTGTTTTGCAACATTTACTTACAGATGCCCGCCATGAAGCTCGGCGCCCACCCATGAAAATGTAAAAAAATTCGACACCAGCGACGGATCACGTCGGCGGCGAAGCGGGCCATGAAGCGCACCTTCAGTTCGGCCCGGGCGCGGTCGGCGCCGATTTCCCGGTAGGGCGCGGAAGCCAGCAGCAGGAAGCCGTCGCCGGGAATCCGCCCGCCGGCCATATTGCCGGCGATGATCGAGCCGGCCTTGCGGATCGGGTCGGCGAGGTCGGGGCTGTAGGGGCCGATGATCAGCGCGAGATTGGGGGCGTGAAGGAAGTCGAAGCCGCGGCCGACGCAGATCATCCACTCGCGATGCTCGATGTCGAGCTGGCGGTCGGTCCCGCGCACCTCGGCAACGTGGGCGACATTGCCGGCCACCAGCCGCGCCAAGTCGGCGAGCATCTGCTGCGGCATGTCGGGGAACAGCGGCTGCAGACGTGGGCGCAGGCCGGCCTCATCGGCGCCGGCGGCAAGGCTGGCGACATCCAGCGTGACCCCGTCGGCGCCGTGGAGGATCAGTGCATCCTCATCGGTTTCGAAGCCGCAGACCAGCGGATAGACGGTGCCATGGCCGCGGCCGAACACCTGCTCGACCTGGGCTTTGACGGCGGTGACGTGAGCCACCGCATCCCCGGTGCGGTAATCAAAGCCGGCGCAGCCCCGGTGCGGATCGCCGCGGAAAAAGTGCAAATAGGTGATCAGCACCAGCACCCGCTGGCCGTCCCGCACACGGTCGTGGACGTAGTGGTCGAGCACCTCGCCGAGGTGCGGTCAGCCCAGGTCGAAGAAGCCGCCCAGGTTGCGGAACGGCTGAATGATGCCCGGCGGCGTGTTGGTGGCGATCGGGATGTTGATCCGCCCGTCCATGCACTTGAGCACCGCAATCGCCGTCGGGTGCCGCGCCCGGTGCCGCTCCCGCGCCATACAGGCTTCGGGATCGCAATAGGCGGCGGAGTAACGGCGTGCCACGTCGTAGAGCCAGTCTATGCGCTCGGCAATCGGTCTGCTGTGGATGCTCATGCTTCCTCCCTGCGCCCCTGCCCGAAGGCCGGATTTGACGATATCGCGGCGCGATTTTGTCGAATATTCTTACATTGATCTGCCGCCCGCCGATCTGAAAATATCCTCGGCGCCGCTGGAACAGCACGACACCACCGGTTTCACAGCGATTGCCGAACACGGGCACGGGATTTGCGTCGACCCCGATGCACCCGAACCGGGACAACTATCCCGTTCTTTCCTGATCGGCACGGAGGATTTCATGAACAAAAACTATCGCCCGAGGCGGCTCACGATGGCCGGATGCATGCTGGCGGCGCTTGTCAGCACCAGCAGCCACGCGACGACGATCCTGTACACGCAGAATTTCGAGAACCCCAACCCGGGCTCTTTCGTCAACGACGGCGCCGACGTCAATATCTTCAACACCATCAACACGCTGTACGGCGGTCAGCCGGCGGGCTTCCAGTTTGCCCAGGCCAACACCGTCGAAACCCTGCTGGTCGGCGGCACCCAGGCGTGGGGAACGGGCTTCCTCGACCCGCAGGCGAAGGCCGGCCAGCACGTGATCGGCATGCTGTCGTCGGTGCAGAACGATCTGCTGGGCCTGTCGTTCAACGTGGGCAACTTCAAGTTCCTGAACTTCCAGGTGGACATCTCGTCGATCGACCTGAGCGCCTGGGGCGGCCCCTTCGTGCCGAGTGGCGGGCTGGCGCCGGTGTTCAAGTTCTCGCTATTCGACAACCCGGGCGGCGGCACCGGCACCGGCACCGGCGGCGGTACGCTGCTGAGTTCGGCGACCGTGACCGGCTCGCTGTCGCCGCTCAAGAACACCTTCGACTGGACGAACCACATCGTCGCCCTCGATGCCAGCGGCAACACCAACGGCAATGTGATCCTGCAGATCGACGAACTGGTGGGCGGCTACGCGGCGCTCGACAACTTCGTCATCGCCGCGTCCGACACCTCGGGCGATGTCGGCCAGGGCGTGCCGGAACCGGCCGGCATGGCCTTGCTGGGCCTCGGTGCGGCCGGGCTGGCTGCGGCGCGGCGACGCGCCTGAGCGCGCTCAGGCACCAGCCAGACCACGGTCAGCCCCGCCCCCGCGGCCGCGACGTGCCACCGCGCACGGCCGGCGGCGCGCGACGCGCGCCAACCGGGCTGGCGGCCTTGCCGGTCTGGCGTGCGCCGCCGCCCGGCTCGCGGTTCAGGATCACCGGCTGGTCGCGGGGCACCAGATGGCGCGGCGACGCGCCGATCAGATCGCCGCGGCCCATCGCCCGCAGGGCCTCGCGGATCAGCGGCCAGCCCTCGGGGTCGTGGTAGCGCAGCAGCGCCTTGTGGAGCCGGCGCTGGCGGCCGGACTTCGGTGTATCGACGGTTTCGGAAGTGGCCGACACCTTGCGCAGCGGGTTCTTGCCCGAGTGGTACATGGTGGTCGCCATCGCCATCGGGGTCGGCATGAAGGTCTGCACCTGGTCGAGCCTGAAGTTGTTGGCCTTCAGCCACAGCGCGAGATTGACCATGTCCTCGTCGGTGGTGCCGGGGTGGGCGGCGATGAAGTACGGGATCAGGTGCTGCTTCTTGCCGGCTTCCTTCGAGAAGCGTTCGAACATCTCGCGGAAGCGCTCGTAGGTGCCGATGCCCGGCTTCATCATCTTGTCGAGCGGGCCGTCCTCGGTGTGTTCGGGGGCGATCTTGAGCAGCCCGCCGACGTGGTGGGTGACCAGTTCCTTCACGTATTCCGGCGAGCGCACCGCCAGGTCGTAGCGCAGGCCGGAGCCGATCAGCACCTTCTTGACGCCGGGGATCGCCCGCGCCTTGCGATAGAGCTGGATCAGCGGACCGTGGTCGGTGCCGAGGTTCTCGCAGATGCCGGGAAAAACGCAGGACAGCCGCCGGCACGAGGACTCGATCTGCGGATCCTTGCAGGCCATCCGGTACATGTTGGCGGTCGGTCCGCCGAGGTCGGAGATGGTGCCGGTGAAGCCCGGCGTCTTGTCGCGGATTTCCTCGATTTCCTTGAGGATCGACGCCTCCGAGCGACTCTGGATGATGCGCCCCTCGTGCTCGGTGATCGAACAGAAGGTGCACCCGCCGAAGCAGCCGCGCATGATGTTGATCGAAAAACGGATCATGTCCCACGCCGGGATGCGCGCCTCGCCGTAAGCCGGATGCGGCCGGCGGGCGTAGGGCTGGCCGAAGACCCAGTCCATTTCCCCGGTGCTGAGCGGCACCGGCGGCGGGTTGAGCCACACGTCGCGACAGCCGGGACCGACGCCGTGGGCCTGCACCATCGCGCGGGCGTTGCCGGGGTTGGATTCGAGGTGGAAGGTGCGCGAGGCGTGGGCGTACATCACCTTGTCGTCCTTCACCACCTCGTAGGCCGGCAGGCGGATGACCTGATGCGAACGGGCCGCCTTGCGGGCCGCAACCCGTTCGGCGGCGGGGACGATGCGGACCGGCTGGATGCCCGGCTGGGCGGATGAATTGGCCGCTGCGGGCTCCATCGCGTAGGGATCGGGATGCGGCTCGACGGGGCCGGGACGGTCGATGGCGATGGAGTCGACCTCCACGAAGCCCTCCGGCAGCCACCCCGGCTTGACCATGAAGGCGGTGCCGCGCAGGTCGCGGATCGATTCGATCGGCTCGCCGGCCGCCAGCCGGTGGGCCAGCGCGATGACCGCCCGCTCGCCGGAGCCGAACACCAGCAGGTCGGCCTTGGCATCGGGCAGCACCGAGCGGCGCACCTTCTCGGACCAGTGGTCGTAGTGGGCGATGCGGCGCAGGCTGGCCTCGATGCTGCCGATGACGATGTTGGCGTCCGGGTAGGCCTCGCGGGCGCGCTGGGCATAGACGACCACCGCCCGGTCGGGACGCCGGTCGGGCAGCGCGCCCGGCGTGTAGGCGTCGTCGGAGCGCGGTTTACGGTCGGCGGTGTAGCGGTTGATCATCGAATCCATGTTGCCGGCGGTGATGCCGTAGAACAACCGCGGCCGGCCGAGCGCCCGGAAGGCGTCGGCCGAGTGCCAGTCGGGCTGGCTGATGATGCCGACGCGAAAGCCCTGGGCCTCGAGCGCACGGCCGATCAGCGCCATGCCGAAGCTGGGATGGTCGATGTAGGCATCGCCGGTGACGATGATGATGTCGCAGGCGTCCCAGCCGAGGGCCTCCATTTCGGCCCGGGACATGGGCAGAAACGGCGCCGGCTTGAGGGCCGGCCGGTAGCGGGGATACGCGAGCAGCGAGAGGGGGATGCCGGGGTTTTCCATGGGGCGCGATTGTACGGGAGCCTGGGTTGGAGCACCCGCTCGGCGCATACGTTCCCGACGCCGCCGGCGCGCCGCTCACACCCCCAGCGCGTCCTTGACCGCCGGCCACTGCCGCCGGCTCACCGGCAGCTGCTCCGCCAGCCCGTCGAGCAGGATCACCCAATGGGCCTCGCCGTCGACGCCGGTGGTGGCGCGGGCGACGCCCTTCACCGCGTGACGGGCGATGAGACAGTTGCGGTGGATGCGCAGGAAGCGCTCGGGGAACTCTTCCTCCAGCTGCACCAGCGATTCGTCGAGGAGGTATTCCCGCGCCAGGCAGCGGGCGACGACGTATTTCTGCTCGGCCTTCAGGTACAGCACGTCGGCCACCGGCACCAGCAGGATGCGGCCACGCTCGCTGATGCTGAAATGGTGGCGCGTCGCCGGCGCCATCTGGCGCAGGATCTCGTCGGCCGGCGGACGCACGCGGCGGGCCTTGGCGACGGCTTCGGCGAGGCGCGCCGCGCGCACCGGCTTGAGCAGGTAGTCGACGGCCGCCAGCTCGAAGGCGCGTACCGCGTATTCGTCGTAGGCGGTGGTGAAGATCACCGCCGGCGGGCGCGGCAGACGGCCGACGTGGCGGGCCAGCTCGACGCCGTCCATGACCGGCATGCGGATGTCGGTGAGGATCAGGTCCACCGCCTCCCGCTCGAGCAGCGCCAGCGCCTCGACACCATTGGCGGCCATGCCGGCGATGTGCGTCGGCTGGCGTTCGGCGATGTCGCCGAGAAGGTCGCGCAGGCGTTCGCGGGCCGGCGCCTCGTCATCGACGATGAGCACCGCCAGCGGGGCGCAGGCGGCTTGATCGTGGTCGGCGCCGCTCATCGTTCGCTCCGGAACGGCAGGCGGATGCGGACGCGGTAGGTGCCGGCGCCCTGCTCGGTGTCGAGCGTCGCTTCGAGGTCGTAGAACAGCATCAGTCGCTCGCGGATGTTGTCGAGGGCCATGCGGTTGCCGCCCGGGTGGCCGGCTGCAGCAAGGAGCGGGTTGGCGATCTCGATGCCGATCTGCGCCCCGCGCCGGGCGATGGTAATCGAAACCGTGCCCGGCGCCGCGCCCGGCTCGATGCCATGGTACACAGCGTTCTCGACCAGCGGCTGGAGCAGCAGCGGTGGCACCAGCGCCGCATCGGCGGCCGGATCGCGCTGCCAGTCCACCCGCAGGCGCTCGCCGAGACGCAGCGTTTCGAGGCGCAGATAGCGTTCGCACAGCGCGATCTCGTCGGCCAGCGGGACGAGCTCGCGGTTGTCCTGCATCAGCGCGCGGAACAGGTCGGC
>SSSX01000693.1 GCA_015657735.1 Zoogloeaceae bacterium | reverse complement strand
GTCGTGCCAATGCCGGATGCGCCGCCGTGAATCAGGATGATGTCGCCGGCCTTGAACTGGCCGCGCTGAAACATGTTGACCCACACGGTCATGAAGGTTTCCGGCAAGGCGGCCGCCTCGGCCATGCTCAGACCTGGGGGCAAAGGCATCACGTTGCCGGCATCGGCCACGCTGTACTGGGCATAACCGCCACCGGGAATGAGTGCCGCAACAGGGTCTCCGACCTGAAACCGGGTCACCGCCGAGCCCATGGCAGCAACGACGCCGGCCACTTCCAGGCCGGGTATATCAGAGGCGCCTGGCGGCGGGTCGTACAGACCCTTGCGCTGCATCACGTCGGGGCCGTTGATACCGACCGCCATGTGCCGGATAAGCACTTCGTTGGCGCTGGGCCGAGGTACCGGACGCTGTGTTACCTGCAACACCTCCGGCCCGCCCGGTCGAGTGATTTCGACGGCCGTCATCGTGAGGGGTATCGAGGTGGCTTCCTGATTCATGGCAATCTCCGAATGGGTCGTGCGGGATTCGTTTTCCTGATGCGTTTGCTGGCACGGCCCCTGCGACCAAGGTTCGCCAGGGGCCGCAAGTCCGCTCAGGAACGAGCAACAGCCTGGATCAGCAGGTCCGCGACTGCGCCGCCCGAGGCCGGATTCTGCCCCGTGATGACCCGGCTGTCTTCGACGGCAAACGATGCCCACGGCGCAGCGGCCTGCACAAAAACGGCACCCCGCTTACGCAACTCGTCTTCCGGCAGATAAGGCACATATTCCTCAAGCTGCGCCTGCCGCTCCTCTTCGTTGGTAAAGCCGGTCACTTTCTTGCCCTTGATAAGGAGGGAACCGTCCGACAGGGTCACGTTCAGCAAACCCACGACGCCGTGACAGACCGACGAGACATAGCCCCCGGCCTCATAGATCGCACGGCTCAGGGCCTGAAACTCCACATTCTCCGGAAAGTCCCACAGCACCCCATGGCCACCGACGAAGTAAATCGCGACATAGTCGGCAGGATTTACCTGGCTGGGCCTCAGCGTGGCGCCAAGCCGATTCATGAATGCGCGATTCTGATACCACGCCCAGTCGATGGGTTCGGCCAGGGCCAGGCTGTGCGGGTCGATCGGGGTGTAACCGCCATTCGGCGTCACATAGTCCACCTCGAAGCCGGCCTTTTCGACGCGTTCGACGAAGTGCACCGCTTCGCCCAGCCAAATGCCGGTAGCGCGGTTGAGGGACGGATACTTTTCGGTGGTGGTCAGCACGACGAGAATTTTCCTGGACATTCGATTCACCTTTGGGTCAGCGCTGCGACTGGCGTCGCGGTGTTTGCATTAAATCGCCTTACCGCATCGCGGTGAATGCCGGTTTCTCGAAAACAAAGGCTATGTCACCGTTGCCTGTGGAAAGACCCCGACGGCGGCGAGGAGCATTTTCCCTGGCGTATCGAGGCGGTGCGTGTCGAGAGCCCGACGCCAGCCGAGATAGTTCGGCAGGTAGTGGGTGGCGACACCGTGAAAGCGT
>SSSX01000692.1 GCA_015657735.1 Zoogloeaceae bacterium | reverse complement strand
GGTGCTGCCCTTCGACCGCACCGCCCAGGCCGCCGCCGGCGCCGCCCGCAAGGCAGCCAATGCCAAGCCCGGCGATACCGACTGCGAATACTGGCGCTACTGCGCGCAGGACGGCTACCTGTGCTCGTGCTGCGGCGGCAATGCCAACACCTGCCCGCCGGGCACCGAGGCATCCAAGGTGGCGTGGATCGGCACCTGCCGCAATCCGGACGACGGCAAGGATTACCTGATCAGCTACAACGACTGCTGCGGCAAGACCGCCTGCGGCCGCTGCCTGTGCAACACCAACGAGCGGGAACGTCCGGCCTACCGGATGGGCGTGCATAACGACATCAACTGGTGCATGTCCAACGACTCGACGATGTTCCATTGCACCCTGGCGGCCGTCGTCGGCGTCGCCGACGGTCAAGGCTGAGGAGTGATCATGCGTGCCCTCCTCGCAAGCCTTCTGTGCATCGCGGCCCTGCCTGCGGGGGCCGCTGATGGTGCCGCGCTGTTCTCGACCCACTGCACGGCCTGCCACCAGCCCGGTGGAGTAGGGGTGCCCGGTCTGGCGCCCCCGCTCGCCGGCACCCTCGGCGAACGCCTGAAGATCGCCGGCCGGGGCTATCTGCCGCGGGTCGTCACCCACGGCCTGACCGGTCCGATCACCGTCAATGGCCAGCGCTACGCCGGCGCCATGCCGTCCTTCGCCGCCCAGCTGGATGACGAAGCGCTGGCCGCCGTGCTCAACCATGTCGTCACCGGCTTCAACGGCGACAGCCTGCCGGAAGGGCACCAGCCCTTCAGCGCGGCGGAACTGGCCGACGCCCGCGCCGACAAGCTGGCCCCCAACGAGGTGCGCAAGCTGCGCGATGGTCCGCGCAAGGGGAGCGGATCATGAAGGCCGCCCGCCTCGCCCTGCTCGCCGCCACGCTGCTGCTGCCCGTCGCGGGCATCGCCGACGGCCAGCGCCCGGCCCGTGTGCAATACATCCTGCACTGCGCCGGCTGCCATCAATCGGACGGACATGGCGCAACCCATTCCGGCATTCCCGACATGCGTGGCCAGCTCGGCCATTTCGTGAAGGTTCCGGAAGGCCGCGCCTTTCTGGTGAAGGTGCCGGGCTCGTCGAATTCGGCCCTCTCCAATACCGAGCTGGCCCGCCTGCTCAACTGGATGCTGCAGAGCTTCGCCCCCGCCAACCTGCCGGCCGACTTCGTTCCCTACACCGAAAGCGAAGTCACCGCCCTGCGCAACGCCCCGCTGGATGACGTGGCCGCCGCCCGCGCGACGGTCGTGACCAGGCTGGCGGAACGTGGCATCGCCATTCAATAGCCCACTGCTTCAATCGATCGACAGGGAGATTCACCCCATGAAAACGACTGCCTCATACCGTCGGCCGCACGCCGTGGGCCTTGCCCTCGCCACGGTCTTCACGATCTCTGCCCATGCCGCCGTCAGCGAACAGGAAGCGGCGCGCCTGGGCAAGGATCTCACCCCGGTTGGCGCCGAGAAGGCGGCCAGCAAGGATGGCGCCATTCCGGCCTGGGACGGCGGCATGACCAAGGTGCCGGCCGGCTGGAAACCCGGCCGTCTCGACCCCTACGCCGCCGACAAGCCGCTGTTCTCGGTGGACGCCTCCAACCTCGACAAGTACCAGGACAAGGTTCCCCCCGGCCAGGCGGCGCTGATCAAGACCTACAAGGGTTACAAGCTCGACGTCTACCCGACCCACCGGAGCTGTCCGGCCCCCGAGCTGGTGGCCGAACGCAGCAAGAAGAACGCCACCTACGCCAAGGTCGGCGATGACGGCTGGCGGCTCGAACAGGCTTACACCGCCGGCGTCCCGTTCCCGATCCCGAAGAGCGGCGTCGAAGTGCTGTGGAACTACAAGACCCGCTATACCGGCCTCGGCCGCCGCGCACAGATTGCGGCGCTGATGCCCGACAAGGACGGCTCGCTCGTCGAAACCAAGCAGTGGGCCTTCGAGCTGTATCCCTTCAACGATCCCAAAAACTCCACCCTCAAGGACATCGAGGGCATCGATTCGAAGCTGCTCTACGACGTGCAGAGTCCGCCGTCGCGGGCTGGCGAGGGTTATCTGATCCACGCCTACCTCGACAAGCCGCAGGACGCCTGGATCTACTTCCCGGGTCAGCGCCGCGTGCGCCGGTCGCCGACCTTCGCCTACGACAACCCGATCGCCGGCTTCGACAACCTGTACTTCGTCGACCAGATCAACATGTTCACCGGGGCTCCCGACCGCTACGACTTCAAGCTGGTCGGCAAGAAGGAGATGTTCGTCCCGTACAACAGCTACAAGCTGATCGACAAGAAGAACAAGTTCAAGGACATGCTCGGACCCGAGTACGTCAAGCGCGACTTCATGCGCTACGAGAACCACCGCGTGTGGGTCGTCGAGGCCACCGTCAAGGGCGACAAGCGTCACAGCTTCGCCAAGCGCGTGTTCTACATCGACGAGGACTCCTGGGCCGTGCTGCACGTCGACATGTATGACGCCAAGGGCAACCTGTGGCGTGTCCAGGAAGGCAGCCTGTGGGCCGCGCCGGACGTCGGCGCCTGCATTTCCTACGAGTACCAGATGTACGACCTCGTGGCCCGCCGCTACGTGACCGATAACTGGACCGCCGAGGGCGAAGTGCTCGACATCACCGCCGGCAAGGAAGGCCGGGTCAACACCGCCACCTTCAGCCAGGACGAACTGCGCCGCCGCGGCGAGCGCTGATCGCAACCCCTCGGGAGACTCCCCATCATGACGACTCAGGCGATCTCGCATCGCCGGCCCGGGCTTCGCCTGGCGCCGGCAACCCTGGCCGTAGCCGCGGCCCTGGCCGGCTGGTCAACCGCCTCCCACGCCCTGCGCTTCGGCAGCGAAGAAGGGCTGTCGGGCAGTTTCGACTCGATCGTGTCCTTCGGTCTGACCCAGCGCATGTCGTCGCCCGACTGCCGGGTGCTCGGCAACGACAGCGGCGGTTGCAACAACGGCAGCAACAACACCCTGCAGGCCCGGCAGGGTGCCAACGGCTACGCCAACGCCGATTTCAACTTCACCAACTTCGACGACGGCAACCTCAACTACAAGAAGGGCGACATCGTCTCGGCGGTGCTCAAGGGCACCCACGACCTGGCCCTGAAGGCGCCCGACGGCTGGAGCGCACTGGGCCGGATGTACTGGTTCCATGATTTCCGCTCCGACCAGACCCAGCGTACCGACCTGACCGATTCGTCGGTGACCGCCAAGGCCACGCTGCTCGACGCCTGGATCGCCAAGGAAGTCCGCTACGGCGACCAGCGCGGCAAGATCAAGGTGGGCAACCAGGTGATCTCGTGGGGCGAGGACATCTTCATCCTCGGCGGCGTCAACCAGATCAACGCGCTCGATCTGCAGAAGTTCCACGTGCCGGGCACCCAGATCAAGGAGATCTTCGTTCCCGCGCCGATGGTGTCGTGGTCCGGCGGCATCAACGAGCGGCTCGGTCTGGAGGCCTACTACCAGCTCGCCTGGAACAGCTTCAAGTTCGATCCGGCCGGCACTTTCTTCTCCACCGCCGACGTGATCGGCAAGGGCAACCGGATGGCCTACCTGCCCAACTCGGTGTGCAACGACTTCGGTCTGACCGGCCCGTGCAGCGATCACTCCGGCCTCTCCAACCAGCAGATGCTCGCCAACGGCACGGCGATTCCGTACCTCGGCCAGGACAAGCCGAAGCGCGGTGGCCAGTTCGGCGTCAACCTGCGCTACAACGCCGAGGAGATCGACACCGAATTCGCCTTCACCTACCAGCGCTACCACGACAAGCTGCCCTTCCTCGGCTTCACCGGCACCAATACCGGCGCCGTCACCGGCTACTTCCTGGGTTACGGCGAGGACAAGGATCTGTTTGCCGTGTCGGGCAACACCAAGATCGGCGACGTGGCGGTCGGCATGGAGCTGTCTTTCCGGCCGCGCGACAGCGTGGGGGTGGACCCGACGGTGCCGTTCGGCTCGATCTTCGGCGGCGCCTTCAACAAGAACAGCGTGTATGACGTGGGCCGTCACCCGGGTTTTGTGGAAGAGAAGAAGTGGCAGTACCACGCCACCGCCTTCTACACCTTCTCGCGCAACGACCCGCTCGGCGGCGTAGCCACCGCGCTGGGCGCCACCGACGGCTTCATCCTTGCCGAAGCCGCCGTGGCCCACTATCCCGACCTCGACCGCAGCGGCAACACGCCGTACTTCCTGCCCAACTACGG
>SSSX01000691.1 GCA_015657735.1 Zoogloeaceae bacterium | reverse complement strand
GCGCTTTCACGTACCAGTGTGGTTTGTTCGGCCAGCTGGCGCTGGGCGGCATGCCGCTCGTAGGCCTGGGCGAGGATCGTCACCTCGATGGCGCAGAAGACCATGGTGATGGCCCAGAAAACGCGCAACGAATGAAGATAGGCTCGTCGGGATGGCATGGCCCGTGATTGGAAGTCGGATCAACTGTGCATTATGTCACAGCTTGTGAGGCGTTTTGTGCAGTGCTTTCCGGGGTGCGGCGCGGGCGTGGAAGGTCGGGCCGTCCGCCGCCTGCGCAACGGGTGGTCGGAGGACGGGTGGGGCTCGGGTATAATGTCGGGTCCTTTCGTGTCCGGCCGGCTGGCTCACGCCGGTGCCGGGTCGGTTTCAACTTCGCGCCCATCCTTGCCATGTCCGAAATTCTCAAGCTGCGCGGTGCGCCCGCCCTTTCCAGTTCACGTCTTGCCCGCTTGACCGATTCGGTCAGGTCCGTGCTGCCCCGCCTGAAAGGCCTGGCGGCCGAGCACTGGTATTTCGTGGAGGTCAACGCACCGCTCGGCGACGACGAACTGGCGCGCCTGGTGGATCTGCTCGGCGCGCATCCGGAAGGCGAGGCGCCGGCGGGCAGCCTGCTGATGGTGACGCCGCGCCTCGGCACGATTTCGCCGTGGTCGTCGAAGGCGACCGACATCGCCCACCAGTGCGGCTTCGACAAGGTCGTCCGGGTCGAGCGTGGCGTGGCCTATTCGCTCGGGCTGCGCGGCGGCGTCGACGCCCGCGACCGCGACGCGGTGCTGCCGGTGATCCACGACCGCATGACCGAGTCGGTGCTCGACAATCCGGATGCCGCCCACGCGTTGTTCCATCACTACGCGCCGCAGCCGCTGACGTCGGTGGATATCCTCGCCCGCGGCCGCGACGGGCTGGTGGTTGCCAACAGCGAGCTGGGTCTGGCGCTGTCCGACGACGAGATCGACTATCTCGTCGACAACTTCACGAGGATCGGCCGCAACCCGACCGACGTCGAGCTGATGATGTTCGCGCAGGCCAACTCCGAGCACTGCCGCCACAAGATCTTCAACGCCGAATGGGTCATCGACGGCCGTCCGATGGACAAGACGCTGTTCGGCATGATCCGCGAAACCCACAAGGCCCACCCGCAGGGCACCGTCGTCGCCTATTCCGACAACGCCTCGGTGATCGAAGGTGCGGCGGTCGACAAGCTCTACCCGGACGCCGACGGCGCCTGGCAGTACCGCAACGAGCTGACCCACATCCTCGCCAAGGTCGAAACCCACAACCACCCGACCGCGATCTCGCCTTTCCCCGGCGCCTCCACCGGCTCCGGCGGCGAAATCCGCGACGAAGGGGCCACCGGCCGCGGCTCCCGGCCGAAGGCGGGTCTGGCCGGTTTCTCGGTGTCCAACCTCGAGATTCCCGGCTTCGAGCAGCCCTGGGAGCGCCACTACGGCAAGCCGGAGCGCATCGCCTCGGCGCTCGACATCATGATCGAAGGTCCGCTGGGCGCGGCCGCCTTCAACAACGAATTCGGACGCCCCAATCTGGCCGGCTACTTCCGCAGCTTCGAGCAGAGCGTGCAGGACGAAGTGCGCGGCTACCACAAGCCGATCATGATCGCCGGCGGTCTCGGCAGCATCCAGGCGCAGCAATCCCACAAGATCAAGTTCGGCCCCGGCACGCTGCTGATCCAGCTCGGCGGCCCGGGCATGCTGATCGGTCTGGGCGGCGGGGCCGCCTCGTCGATGGCCACCGGCACCAACACCGCCGACCTCGATTTTGCGTCGGTGCAGCGCGGCAACCCGGAAATCCAGCGCCGCTGTCAGGAAGTCATCGACGCCTGCTGGCAGAAGGGTGACGCCAACCCGATCCTGTCGATCCACGACGTCGGCGCCGGCGGCCTGTCCAACGCCTTCCCCGAACTCGCCGACTCCGCCGAGCTGGGTGCCCATTTCGAGCTGCGCGAGGTGCACATCGAGGAGCCGGGCATGAGCCCGCGGGAAATCTGGTCGAACGAATCGCAGGAGCGCTACGTCCTCGCCATCGCGCCCGAAAGCCTGCCGGTCTTCCAGGCCCTCTGCGAGCGCGAGCGCTGCCCCTTCGCGGTGGTCGGCAGCGCCTCCGCCGACGGTCACCTGATCGTCTCCGACCGCCACTTCGACGACAAGCCGGTGGACATGGAAATGCAGGTTCTCCTCGGCAAGCCGCCGAAGATGACTCGCAACGTGTCGAGTCGGCAGGTTTTCGTGCCGCCCTTCGACGTCACCGACATCGCCCTCGACGACGCCTGCCGCCGCGTGCTGGCGATGCCGGCGGTGGCCAGCAAGAACTTCCTGATCACCATCGGCGACCGTTCGGTCGGCGGCATGACCGCCCGCGACCAGATGGTCGGCCCGTGGCAGGTGCCGGTGGCCGACGTCGCCGTGACCACCATGAGTTTCCACGGCTACCTCGGCGAAGCCTTCGCGATGGGCGAGCGCACGCCGGTGGCGACGCTCGACGCGCCGGCCTCCGG
The DNA here is from genome assembly GCA_015657735.1 of Zoogloeaceae bacterium. GTDB lineage: Bacteria > Pseudomonadota > Gammaproteobacteria > Burkholderiales > Rhodocyclaceae > Zoogloea. The sequence goes on along the minus strand of SSSX01000691.1, from coordinate 2,638 downwards.
CCGCATGGCGGTCGGCGAGTCGATCACCAACATCGCCGCCGCCGACATCCGCAGCCTCGGCGACGTGAAGCTGTCCGCCAACTGGATGGCCGCCGCCGGCCACCGCGGCGAGGACGTCAAGCTCTACAAGACGGTCGAGGCGGTGTCGCAGTTCTGCCAGCAGGCCGGGCTGGCGATTCCGGTGGGTAAGGATTCCCTGTCGATGCGCACCGCCTGGCAGGATGACGGCGAGTCCAAGCAGGTCGTCGCGCCGCTGTCGCTGATCGTCACCGCGTTTGCGCCGGTAGGGGACGTGCGCCGCACCCTCACGCCGCAGCTGCAGTTCCCCGACGGCGTCGAAACCGAGCTGCTGCTGATCGACCTCGGCAACAACGCCAACCGCCTTGGCGGCTCGGTGCTGGCGCAGGCCTACAATTCCGTCGCCGAGCACGCGCCCGACGTCGACGCCGCGCAGCTGGCCGCCTTCTTCGGGCTGATCCAGCAGTGGCGCCAGGACGATCTGATCCTGGCCTACCACGACCGTGCCGACGGCGGCCTGTTCGCCACCCTGTGCGAGATGGCCTTCGCGTCGAAGTGCGGCCTGTCGGTGATGCTCGACACCGTCGCCTACGATCTGTACATGAACGACGTCGACGGCCTCGACAAGCGCCCCGACTCCCTCAAGGGCCGCTTCAACGACATGCTGTTCAAGGCGCTGTTCGCCGAGGAACTCGGCGCGGTGATCCAGATCCGCCGCGACGAGCGCAGCCGCTTCACCGAGCCGCTGCGCGCCGCCGGCCTCAGCTACCACTTCGTCGGCGAGCCGAACGACCGCGACGAGCTGCGCTTCTGGCGCAACGCCAAGCTGGTGTTCAGCGCCCCGCGCGCCGAGCTGCTGCAGACCTGGTCGGCCACCAGCTACCAGATCGCCCGCCTGCGCGACGACGCCGACTGTGCGAAGGAAGAGTTCGACGCGCTGGCCGACGTGACCGATCCCGGCCTGTCGGTGGCGCTCGGCTTCGATCCGGCCGACGATATCGCTGCGCCCTTCATCGCCACCGGCGCCCGCCCGAAGGTGGCGATCCTGCGCGAGCAGGGCGTCAATTCGCAGGCCGAGATGGCGGCGGCGTTCGCGCGCGCCGGCTTCGCGCCCTTCGACGTGCACATGTCCGACCTGCAGGCCGGCCGTGTGCATCTGTCCGACTTCAAGGGCCTGGCGGCGTGCGGCGGCTTCTCCTACGGCGACGTGCTCGGCGCGGGGCAGGGCTGGGCCAAGTCGATCCTCTTCAACCCGATGCTGCGCGAGCAGTTCGAAACCTTCTTCAACCGCACCGACAGCTTCGCGCTGGGCGTCTGCAACGGCTGCCAGATGATGTCCAGCCTGGCCGAGATCATCCCCGGCGCCGACTGCTGGCCGCGCTTCCAGCGTAACCGCAGCGAGCAGTTCGAAGCCCGTTTCGTGATGGTCGAGGTGCAGGACAGTCCGTCCATCCTGCTCGCCGGCATGGCCGGCAGCCGCATGCCGATCGTCGTCTCGCACGGCGAAGGCCGCGCGGTGTTCCAGGGCATCGACGACAAGGACAACGCCAGGATCGCGCTGCGCTACGTGGACAACACCGGCGCCATCGCCACGCGCTATCCGTTCAACCCGAACGGCTCGCCGGATGGCATCACCGGCCTCACCACGCCGGACGGCCGCTTCACGATCATGATGCCGCACCCCGAGCGTACCGCCCGCACGGTGCAGATGAGCTGGCATCCGGCCGGGCTTGGTGAGGATTCGCCGTGGCTGCGGATGTTCCGTAACGCCCGCCAGTGGATCGGCTGATCGCCGGACACACCAAGCAAAAGGCCGTCGGGTGCGACGGCCTTTTGCTTTGCGGACGATCTTCGGAGGCGGGTTGCCGGGGCGAATGAATTCACTCCTTGCTGCCGCCCCGTCGTGGCGTTACATGCCCTGGTAGATCGGCCCTTCGCCGCCCTGCGGGGTGACCCAGTTGATGTTCTGGGTCGGGTCCTTGATGTCGCAGGTCTTGCAGTGCACGCAGTTCTGGGCGTTGATCTGCAGGCGCGGGCTGTCGCCTTCGGCGCGGACGATCTCGTACACGCCGGCCGGGCAGTAGCGCTGCTCGGGGGCGTCGTACATGGCGAGGTTGACCGAGATCGGCACCGCGGCGTCCTTCAGCTGCAGGTGGCAGGGCTCGTCTTCCTCGTGGTTGGTGTTGGAGAGGAAGACCGACGACAGGCGGTCGAAGGTCAGCTTGCCGTCCGGCTTCGGGTAGGCGATCGGGCTGCACTCGGCGGCCGGCTTGAGGGCGGTGTGGTCGGCGGTGTTGTGCAGCGTCCATGGCACCTTGCCGCCGAACAGCATCTGCTCGGCGCCGAACAGGAAGGAGCCGAGCCACAGGCCCTTCTTCATGTAGGGCTTGAAGTTGCGGGTCTTGTGCAGTTCGGTGTGCAGCCAGCTGGCCTTGAAGGATTCGGGGTAGGCGCCCAGTTCGTCCTGGCTGCGACCGTCGGCGAGGGCCGCGTAGACCGCTTCGGCGGCGAGCATGCCGGACTTCATCGCCGCATGGCTGCCCTTGATGCGCGCCGCGTTGAGGAAGCCGGCGTCGTCGCCGATCAGCGCGCCGCCCGGGAAGACCAGTTTCGGCTGGCT
>SSSX01000098.1 GCA_015657735.1 Zoogloeaceae bacterium | reverse complement strand
CGCCAGCACGGCTTCGGAGGTGAACAGGTTGTCGCCGTAGAAATCGATGCCGGCCGAGCGCGGCGTGAAAATCCGGTAATCGACACCAGCCTCGTCGAGCACGCCGGGCTCGTGGGACGCATAGGCCGACATGGCGTCCACCTCGCCGTCGATCAGCGCCTGCGGATTGAAGCTGTGCTCGACCATCCGGATGCGCTCGACCGGCACGCCTTCGTGACGCAGGTAGGCGATCAGCTCATCGACGCCCTGCTCGATCATCACCCGCCGGCCGGCCAGATCGTGCACCGACTGCACCGCCGAGCGGCGCAGCGCGATGAGCACCTGCGGCGAATGCTGGAAGATGGTGGCCACCACCACCACCGGCTTGCCGGCCTTGCGATCGATCAACAGACCGTTGGAGCCGACCGCGAACTGCGCGCGGCCGGACACCACCTCGTCCACCACATCGAGCCCCGGCCGCCCTTCGACGATCGTCACCTCGAGGCCCGCGTCGCGGTAATAGCCTTTTTCCTGTGCGGCGTAATACCCGGCGAACTGGAAGGCATGGGTCCACCGCAGCTGCAGCGTGACGGCGCTCGCCGCCAGCACCGGCAGCACGAACCAGCACAACAGCAGCCCCACCGCAGTCTTCGCTGCGGCCCCGCTGCGGACAGCGATCTTGATCCGGCGGATCGACGGCATGACGGACAAAGTCGGCGTGTAAGCAATAGAGTATAGCGACCGCCCGCCGCGCGGGTTGAGCGCGCCGCGCACAAATCACGATTTTCATGACGCACCGCAAAGCAGCGCTGACTACTGTTACGCTGCCACCCCGCAGCCGACCACGGAGACAGGAATCATGCCGCCCCGCTTCGCCCCCACCCCGCTCGCCGTCGCCCTCGCCGCCATCGCGGCGCCGGTGTTTGCCGACGACGCCGCCCCGCTGACCCTCAACCCGGTGGTCGTCACCGGCAGCCGCGCCGAGGCCGCCAGCTTCGACATGCCGGCCGCCATCGACGTCGTCGGCCGCGAGCAGATCGCCACCGGCCAGCCGCGCGTGAATGCCTCCGAAGCCCTCATCGCGGTCCCCGGCGTGGTCGCCAACAACCGCCAGAACTACGCCCAGGACCTGCAGATCTCGAGCCGCGGCTTCGGCGCCCGCTCGGCCTTCGGCGTGCGCGGCGTCAAGCTGATCGCCGACGGTATTCCGGCCAGCATGCCCGACGGCCAGGGCCAGGCCGCCACCTTCAACCTCGACGTGGCCGAGCGCATGGAAGTGCTGCGCGGCCCGTTCTCGGCGATCTACGGCAACCACGCCGGCGGCGTGATCCAGCTGTTCACCCGCGAGCCGGAAGGCCGGCCCAGCGTCGAAGGCAGCTTCGCCGCCGGCAGCTACGGCACCACCAAGGCCGGGCTGGGCGCCCAGGGCAGCCTCGACGGCCTCGGCTACGTCATCGACGCCTCGCGCTTTTCCACCGACGGCTACCGCGATCACAGCGCCGCCACCCGCGAGCAGACCTTCGTCAAGATCACCGGCCGGCCCGACGACGTCAGCAAGCTCACCTTCGTCGT
>SSSX01000690.1 GCA_015657735.1 Zoogloeaceae bacterium | reverse complement strand
TCTGGTCGGCGAGTGCGGTTTCAACCCGCACAACATCGCGGCGATCACCTTCACCAACAAGGCCGCCAAGGAGATGCTCGAACGCATCTCCAAGCTGATGGGCGGACGCGCCGCGAAGGGCCTGACGGTGTGCACCTTCCACGCGCTGGGGGTGCGCATCGTGCGTCAGGAGGCCAAGCTGCTCGGCCTCAAGCCGCAGTTCTCGATTCTGGACGCGTCGGACACCACGCAGATCGTCGCCGAGATGACCGGCAACACCGACAAGAACCGCGCCAAGGCGCTGCAGTGGCAGATTTCGAGCTGGAAGAACGCGCTGATCGAGCCGGACGAGGCCGCTCACCTGGCCAACGACGAGCTGTCGTCGGCGGCCGCCCTGCTCTACCGCGAATACGACAAGACCTTGCGCGCTTATCAGGGCGTCGACTTCGACGATCTGATCCGCCTGCCGGTGAAGCTGTTCGACGAGCATCCGGACGTCCGCGAGCGCTGGCAGAACCGGCTGCGCTACCTGCTGGTCGATGAATACCAGGACACCAACCGCGCCCAGTACCGTCTGCTCAAGCTGCTGTCCGGTGTGCGCGGCGCGTTCACCGCGGTGGGCGACGACGATCAGGCGATCTATGCCTGGCGCGGCGCCGATGTCGAGAACCTGCGCCAGCTGCCCGTCGATTACCCGGCCCTCAAGCTCATCAAGCTCGAGCAGAACTACCGTTCGACGACGCGCATCCTGCACGCCGCCAACACGGTGATCGCCAACAACGAAAAGTTGTTCGAGAAGAAGCTGTGGTCCGAACACGGCGCCGGCGATCCGGTGACGGTGGTGGCCTGCCAGACGCCGGAGCACGAGGCCGAATCGGTGGTGATGAAGATCGCCGCCCACAAGTTCGAACATCGCACCCATTTCAAGGATTACGCGATCCTCTATCGCGGCAACCATCAGGCGCGCCTGTTCGAGCAGCAGTTGCGCAACCAGAAGATTCCCTACGCCATCTCCGGCGGTCGCAGCTTCTTCGAGAATGCCGAGATCAAGGATCTGTGCGCGTATCTGCGCCTGATCGCCAACGAGGACGACGATCTGGCCTTCATCCGTTCGATCACCGTGCCGCGCCGGGGCATCGGCCCGGCCACCATCGAGGCGCTCGGACGTTACGCCGGCAACCGTCACATCAGCCTGTTCACCGCGGTCTTCGAGGAAGGCGTGGCCGAACATGTGGCGGCGCGGCAGCTCGACGGCCTGCGCGAGTTCTGCCATTTCATCAACCGCATGGTCCATCGCGCGCCGCGGGAACCGGCCGGACAGGTCATCAACGACATGTTGAAGGCCATCGGTTATGAAGCCTGGCTGTACGAAAGCTGCGAACCGCGCGAGGCCGAAACCAAATGGAGCAACGTCGGCGATTTCACCGGCTGGCTCGGCCGGAAGGGCGAGGAGGACGGCAAGACGTTGCTCGACATGATCCAGACCATCAGCCTGATCACCATGCTCGACAAGGACGACGCCGAACTGGATCAGGTGCAGCTGGCCACGCTGCATGCATCAAAGGGGCTGGAGTTCAAGCACGTGTTCCTGGTCGGCGTGGAGGAAGGTCTGCTGCCCCACCAAAGTGCCATCGACGAGGACAAGGTCGAGGAGGAGCGCCGCCTGATGTACGTGGGCATCACCCGCGCCCAGCGCAGCCTGACGATCAGCTATTGCGAACGCCGCAAGGCCGGCCGCGAGGTGCGCAGCTGCGACCCGTCGCGCTTCATCGACGAAATGGGCGCCGAGGGCATCCGGCGCAGCGACCGCAAGTCAGCCGAGCCGGTGAGCAAGGAAGACGCCCGCGCCCGCATCGCCAACCTGCGGGCGATGCTCGGCAACAAGCCGGGCAGCATCGGCTGAGGCGCCGCCGCGGGCGCTGCGCGGCACCCTGCGGGCGCGGCGCTCAGCCGCCGATGCCGAGCCGTTCGCAGATGGCCAGCGTCGCGCTGGCCTGGTTCATGCTGTAGAAGTGCAGGCCGGGGGCGCCGGCGGCGATGAGCTTTTCGCACAACTGGCTGACCACGTCGAGACCGAAGGCTTTGATCGAATCGCTGTCGTCGCCGAAGGCTTCGAACTTGCGGCGCATCCAGCGCGGCAGCTCGGCGCCGCAGGCATCCGAGAAGCGGGCCAGCTTCGAGAACGACACGATCGGCATGATGCCCGGCACGATGGGCACATCGACGCCCAGCGCGGCGCATTCGTCGCGGAAGTGCAGATAAGCGTCGATGTTGTAGAAATACTGGGTGATCGCCGAGTCGGCACCGGCATCCACCTTGCGCTTGAAGGCCAGCAGGTCGTCGCGCGGCGATTTGGCTTGCGGATGGTATTCCGGATAGGCGGCCACTTCGATGTGGAAGTGCCCGCCGGTTTCGGCGCGGATGAATTCGACGAGTTCGTTGGCGTAGCGCAGCTCGCCCGGCGTGCCGACACCCGACGGCAGATCGCCGCGCAGGGCGACGATGCGCCGGATGCCGGCGGCGCGGTAGCGCTCGAGGATCTCGCGGATGTATGGACGGGTCGAGCCGATGCACGACAGATGCGGGGCGGCCGGATGACCTTCGCGCTGGATGTCGAAAACGGTTTCGAAGGTCCGCTCCTGGGTCGAGCCGCCGGCACCGAAGGTCACCGAGAAGAATTCGGGCTTCAGCACGGCCAGACGCTGCCGCACGAGGCGCAGCTTGTCGGCACCTTCGGCGCTTTGCGGGGGGAAGAATTCGATGGACAGATTGGTGGTCATGGCGTGATTTTCCGGGCGTGACGGGATGACCGCCCGCGGCGCGCGCAGGCGCTGCGGGCGCGACGTCAGACGATCAGTAGCGGTAGTGGTCGGCCTTGTACGGGCCTTCCTTGGCCACGCCGATGTACGCGGCCTGGGCGTCGGTGAGCACGCTGAGTTGCGCGTTGAGCTTCTTGAGCTGCAGGCGCGCGACTTTCTCGTCCAGATGCTTGGGCAGCGTGTACACGCCGACCGGATAGTCGGCGGTGCGGGTGAACAGCTCGATCTGGGCGATGGTCTGGTTGGCGAAGGAGCTCGACATCACATAGCTGGGATGGCCAGTGGCGCAGCCGAGGTTCACGAGACGACCCTTGGCGAGCAGGATGATGCGACGACCGGACGGGAAGATCACGTGGTCCACCTGCGGCTTGATCTCGTCCCACTGGTACTGCTCGATCGAGGCGACATCGATTTCGTTGTCGAAGTGGCCGATGTTGCAGACGATGGCCTGGTCTTTCATGCGCGCCATGTGATCGTGGGTGATCACGTGATAGTTGCCGGTGGCGGTGACGAAGATGTCGGCGTGCTCGCAGGCGTAATCCATGGTC
>SSSX01000097.1 GCA_015657735.1 Zoogloeaceae bacterium | reverse complement strand
GTACTGGATGACACCGCGGAAAACCCAGCAGCCGGCGTTGTATTCGAGGCCGCCGATGCCCTGGGTCAGGCGATGGTCGCGCAGGTTGCGGTTGTAGCGGGCGACGCCGTACCAGCCGCCCAGCAGCGGCCACTGGCCGTAGAGGTCGAGGTCGCGGAAACCGTCCGGCGCGCCGGCGACGGTGGAGTAGTTGCGGCGGTAGCGCCAGCTGACCCCCAGCGTGCGCGCGTAGGCCGGCTGGAAGCGCACGCCGAAGTTGAAGCGCTCGGTCCAGTTGTCGCGCGGGTTGTACTGCCAGGCGGTGTCGAACTGGGTCTTGGGCGCGAAGTTGGCGCTGAAGGCGCCGAGCAGATCGGCCTGCCGGCCGGTACGCACCTGATAGCCGTCGTACAGCGGCACGCGCTGGTCGACCAGGTAGTAGCGCTGGCCGACCGCCACGCGCACCTTTTCGGCCCCGGTGTCGGGGTCGATCAGGCGGCTCTGCAGCGCGGTGGTGATCTGGTTGGCGTTGGAGATACGGTCGCCACCGGAATAGACGTTCTCGGCGAAAATCTGCGCGAAGTTGAAATCGAACAGGCCGGAGTCGAAGTTGGGAAACTTCGACTGGTCGCGGTACGGCACGTAGAGGTAGTAGATCCGCGGTTCGAGGGTCTGGAGGTAATCCCGGCCGCCGAAGTTCGCGTCGCGCTCGAAGGTCACCCCGCTGTCGACCGACAGGATCGGCAGCGCACGGCTCAGCGACGGGTCGGCGCCGGTGGTCGCCGCGGTGCCGCGGTAGTCGAGATCGTACTGGGTGGCGTGGACGCCCACTTTGGGCGTCACGTAGAAGGCCGGCGTCTGCATCGGCAGCGACAGCTGCGGATAGAAGGTCAGGCGGCGCCCTTCGGTCTGGTTCGGGTGGCTGAAGTTGACGAACTCGCTGGCCAGCTGAAAGGTCGTGCCGCCGAAGCCTTCCGGACGGTTGGCGGTGAGCACCAGCTGCGGCAGACGCTTGTAGGGTTCGCTGCGCACACCGGTCTTGGTGTCGGGCAGGTTCTGGAACGACTGCAGCATGCCGGTGGCCAGCCACCAGCCGCCGCCGCCGTAGCTCACGGTGGCCTGGCGCGGGATGTTGACCTGCGAGGTGAGCGCCAGCCGGCTGCTGAGGTCGGTGAAGTAACGCGGATCGGAGACGCCGGCAAAATTGATGTTGGCCGCCCAGCCGCCGCCGAAGGCCTGGTCGTGGCGGATCGTGCCGGCATAGCGGCTGCGCTGCTCGACGCTGTCGTTGGGCATGTACTCGAGGTAGGTGATGCCCTTGTAGTTCGGCGTGATGTAGCGCGTCTCGTTGCGCATCTGCAGGCCGCGCATGCCCATGTAGCGCAGCGACAGGGTGTCGTCGTAGTTCGGCGCGAGGTTGAAGTAGTACGGAATCAGCAGGTCGGCGCCGACCTTGTTCGACATGCCGTAGGTCGGCGACAGCACGCCCGAGCGGCGCTGGTCCGACAGCGGGAAGTCGGCCCACGGCAGGTAGCCCAGCGGCAGCCCCTTGAACACCAGGGTGCCGCCGCGGGCCTCGCCGATTTCGCGGTCGTAGTCGATTTCCAGCTCGTTGGCGCGGATGTACCAGTCGGGCCGGTCGGGCTTGCAGCTGGTCCAGGTGCCGTTCAGGAAACGGAACTGGTTCTCGCCCTCGAGCTGCATCGACTCGGCGGAGCCGTGGCCGTTCAGCGGCTGCTGGGCGCGCGGCAGCGCCTGGCCGGGCAGCAGGTACTGCCCCGGCGGTGCCGGCCGCCCCGGGCGGCTGATCGAATACTCGGGCGAATCGAAGGTGCCGACCTGCTCCTGCACCTTCATGCGCGCATGGGGGCCGGTCATGGTGTCGCTGCCGCGGGTCACGCGGACGTTGCCGGTGGCCTCGACCTCGTCGGTCAGTTCGAAATACTGCAGCTTGTCGCCCTCGAAGCGGGTCGTGTCGCGGACCAGCTCGGCCGAACCTTCGGCGATCGCGTGCACATCCTGCAGGCCGGTGATGCGGTCGGCGGTGATGACCGTCGAGCCGGGCTTCAAGGGCTTGGCCGGCGGTGCGGCCGGCGCCGGCACGGCCTTGGCGACCCGCCCGGCCGGCGCGGCCTTGCCGGCCGCCTTCGCGCCCGCAGCCGGCCGGGCTGGCGCGTCGACCGGCCGCGCGGCAGGCGCCGGGCCGAGCAGCGACGCCGGCACCACGAAGGGCGGAAGGGTCTCGGCGCCGGCGCGCCCCCACAGGGAGAACAAGGCGATAGACAGGAAGCGCAACTGCGAACGTGGTTTCATCCCGGACAGGAACCCGCCGGCGAGCCGGCCGCATGGTTTGATAAACTGCGCGATTTTACACGAACGCCTCACCGACTCCCGTGGAACGACGCCAACAACTCCAGTCCTGGCTCGCCGCCGAATTTCCCGGCCGCCCCTTCGACATCGCCCCGGCCAGCGCCGACGCCAGCTTCCGGCGCTACTTCCGGATTACATTTGCTGACGATTCGGTGCCGCTGATCGTCATGGACGCGCCGCCCAGCCATGAAGATTGCCGGCCCTACGTCAAGGTCGCCGAACTCTTCGGCAGCGCCGGCGCGCATGTGCCGCAGATCCTCCGCCAGAACCTTGAACAGGGTTTCCTGCTGCTGTCCGATCTGGGCAGCACCACCTACCTGCAGGCGCTCACCAAGGACAACGCCCACAACCTCTACGCCGACGCCCTCGGCGCGCTGATCTGCATCCAGAAAGCCAGCCGCCCCGGCGTGCTGCCCGAGTACGACCGCGAACTGCTGATGCGCGAGCTGGAGCTGTTTCCGGTGTGGTACGTCGGCCGCCACAAGGGCGTCACCCTCAGCGACAAGCAGACCGCCGACCTCTACGACGTGTTCGACCGCATCCTCGACGTCAACCTCGCCGAGCCCAGGGTCTTCGTCCATCGCGACTACCACAGCCGCAACCTGATGGTCAGCGCCCCCAACCCCGGCGTGCTCGACTTCCAGGACGCCGTGTACGGTCCCCTCAGCTACGACCTCGCCTCGCTGTTCAAAGACGCCTACATCCACTGGGAAGAGGATTTCGTCCTCGACCTGCTGGCCCGCTACTGGGAAACCGCGCGCGCCCTCGGCCTGCCGGTGCGCGACGATTTCGCCGCGTTCCACCGCGACTACGAATGGATGGGCGTGCAGCGTCACCTCAAGGTGCTCGGCATCTTCGCCCGCCTCTGCCACCGCGACGGCAAGGACGGCTACCTGAAGGACATGCCGCTGGTCCTGCACTATCTGCGCAAGACCTGCGAGCGCTACGGCGAACTGCGGCCGCTGCTGCGCCTGCTCGAACAGCTCGAGCCGACGATCACCGAAGTCGGCTACTCGTTCTGAGCGCGCCGCGATGAAAGCGATGATCCTCGCCGCCGGCCGCGGCGAACGCATGCGCCCGCTCACCGACCGCTGCCCCAAGCCGCTGCTCCCGGCCGGCGGCAAGCCGCTGATCG
>SSSX01000689.1 GCA_015657735.1 Zoogloeaceae bacterium | reverse complement strand
GCTTTCAAGAGCCGCGATACTCGGTCCGAAACGAGGTTTTCGGGCTCTTAATCCGTAGGTCGAGTGTTCGAGCCACTCACAACCCACCAAGAATTTCAAAGACTTAGGCCACCTCCGGGTGGCCTAAGTCTTTTCGCGCGGACTTTCAGTCCGTCGTTCGGTCCATTTCCGGACGCCGCTTCCCCCAGCCCGACGAACGCACGCCGACGGCACACCCCATTCGATCCTCAATCAAGACACCCAAGCCCCCCATGAAAGTCATCAAGAACAGCGTTGTCACCCTCAACTACCGCGTCACCACCCCTGAAGGCGTGGAGGTCGACGACGGCAAGGAGCCCCTCGTTTACCTGCACGGCGGTCACGACGACCTGTTCCCCAAGCTGGAAGAGGCACTCGAAGGCAAGAGCGTCGATGACACCGTGACCGTCCGGCTGCACGCCGACGAGGCTTTCGGCGAATACGATCCCGAACTGGTGCAGACAGAAGCCCTCGACAACCTGCCCGCAGAAGTCGAAGTTGGCATGGAGCTCGAAGGCGAGCCGGCGGACGAGGACGACGCGGACGAAGAGGTCATCATCTACCGCGTCACCCGGATCGACGGCGACGAGGCCACCCTCGACGGCAACCACCCGCTGGCCGGCCAGGCTCTGATCTTCATCTGCACCGTCGCCGCCGTCCGCCCGGCCACCGCCGAGGAACTGGCCAACGGGACGGCCGAGCGCGAAGACTGACCGCGCAGGCCGCCAAGAAAAATCCAGCACCGGTTCCCGGCAAAACGGAGCGCTTCAGCGGACAAAGCTGCCATTCAGACAACCAACCGACCCCGGGGTGTAACTAACGCGTACACCACTCCCCATCGCGAGACCGACACCCTCATCGGATCGTTCTGGTAATCCCTATTCTCAACCGCGCACAACCCCGACACCCGCGGCTTGGGCTGCTGCCTGCAAGGGCTCATCCTTGGTGGCAATGGGAATCTGGAGCCGCAGCGCGAGTTCCAGGTAGGCCGCGTCGTAGCTACTCAGGTTGTAGCGCAGCGCCAAGGCCAGCAATGCCGCGGGACCGGGCGTTTCCCGGTCGATCACAATGGGCAATGCGCAGATCTGCTCGATGATTTGATGCGCCTCATCCGCCGTAAGCCGCTGCTTGCGGCATGCCGTCCGGAGCACGTTGGCGAACTCCAATTCCCACAGGGCGGGCACGACGGCTTGATCCTGTTCGAGCAGGACACCAACGGCATCGGGGTAAGGGCTTGCCTGATCCTCCAGAAACCACCCGACCACCACCGAGTTATCGAGGACAAAACGCATCAGTCGCGGCCATCCTCGATGGCTTCGCGGAGACTGCCACCGAGCGTGCGCCCTTGGCGCATCTCCCGCAGGCGTGCAAAGGTGCCGGCGACCCGCTCGCGCTGAGTGAGGGCCGCGACCGGAGAATCCACCGCAGCCACGAGCCGGGCAACCGGCCGGCCACGCCGGGTGAT
>SSSX01000688.1 GCA_015657735.1 Zoogloeaceae bacterium | reverse complement strand
CTGGTCATGCTGGAGACTTTCTGAGGGGTCAATCGAACAGCCCGGCGTAGGCCGCCGCACGGGCGGCCGGGTCGGGCGCGGAAAAGACATCGCTGATCACGGCCAGCAGGTCGGCGCCGGCGGCGATCAGCGCGGGCGCGGCATCGAGCGTGATGCCGCCGATGGCCGCCACCGGCAGCCCGAACTCGCGCCTGGCGCGGGTCAGCAGATCGAGCGGAGCCCGCGCCGCGGCGGGCTTGGTGGACGACGGGAACATCGCCCCGAAGGCCAGGTAGTCGACGCCGGCCACCGCCCCGGCCTGCGCCCGCGACCATTCGTTGTAGCAGCTGACACCGAGGATCCGGCCGCTGCCCAGCGCCCGCCGGGCGGCGGCCGGATCGCCGTCGTCGCGCCCCAGGTGGGCGCCGTCGGCACCGAGTTCGAGCGCCAGCGCCAGGTCGTCGTTGATCACCAGCGGCACCCCGGCGGCCCGGCACACGGCCAGCAGGCGGCCGGCCTGCTCGCGCTTCAGCGCCGCGTCGGCGAGCTTGTTGCGATACTGCACGAGGGCCGGACGGGACGGCAGCAGGTCGGCCACCGCCGCCAGCAGCGCAGCCGTGTCGAGCTGGTCGGGAGTGACCAGGTAGAGTCCGCGGCGCAGCATGTTCAGCTCCCGCCCGTGCCGGCCGACGCGGCCCAGAAGAAGCGGTCCGGGATGTGCTGCCCCATGCCGGGGCGGAAGGCCGCCGCGAGGGTCTGCCAGGTGAAACTCTGGGCGTCGAGCACCGCCTGCGGCACATCCAGCCCGTGCGCCAGCGCGGCCGCCACCGCCGACGCCAGCGTGCACCCCGAACCGTGGTAGCTGCCCGGCAGGCGCTCCCACGGATCGGCCCGCAGCACTCCGCCGGCACCATAAAGGGTATTGACCACCTGAGGCGTGCTGGCGTGGGAGCCGGTGATCAGCACGTACTCGCAACCCATGCCGAGCAGGCGCCCGGCGCAATCGGCCATGCTCCACTCGTCGTGGTCGTCGCCGGCCGCGGCGACGAGGCGCCGCGCCTCCATGGTGTTGGGAGTGAGGATCGTGGTCTGCGGGATGACGAGATCGCGCAGCGCGGCGAGCATCGCCTCGGAGGCCAGTTCGTCGCCGCGGCCGGACGCCACCACCGGATCGACGATGACCGGCACATGCGGGTAGTCGGAGATGATCTCGGCGATGACCTCGATGTTGTCGACGCTGCCCAGCACCCCCAGCTTGAACGCCTGCACCGGCATGTCTTCGAGCACCGCCCGCGCCTGCTCGGCGACGAAGTCGGCGTCGACGGCGAGGACGTCCTCGACGCCGGCGGTGTCCTGGACGGTGAGAGCGGTGACGACCGTCAGCGGATGGCAACCCATGCCGGAGAGCGTCATGATGTCAGCCTGGATGCCCGCGCCACCGGTGGGATCGGAAGCAGCGAAGACCAGGACGATGGGGGGAGAGGGATCGTTGCGGTGTGTAGTCATTCCGGGAGACGAGGACGCACAATTTTGACTGCGACTGCGCTACCATTCACGATCCGAGCGATTCTAGCCGAAATCACAGCGACACACCCACATGGCAAGCCCCCCGTACAAAACCTGGATGTGTCTGATCTGCGGCTATATCTACAACGAAGAAAGCGGCTCCCCCGACGAGGGCCTCCCCCCCGGCATGCGCTGGGAGGACATTCCCCCCAACTGGACCTGTCCCGAGTGCGGCGCGCGCAAGGACGATTTCGAAATGATCGCGATCTGACGGCATCCCGCCCCGATCGCGTTAAAGTAACGACTACGGAGTCCGGAGGGTCAAGGTGAATCTGAGCGGAATCAAGGTCATGGTCATCGATGACAGCAACACCATCCGCCGCAGCGCCGAGATTTTCCTGGCCCAGGCCGGCTGCCAGGTGGTGCTTGCCGAAGACGGGTTCGATGCGCTGGCAAAAATCGCCGACCATGCCCCCGACCTGATCTTCGTCGACATCATGATGCCGCGCCTCGACGGCTACCAGACCTGCGCGCTGATCAAGAAGAACGCCCGCCTCAAGTCCACCCCGGTGATCATGCTGTCGTCCAAGGACGGCCTCTTCGACCGCGCCCGCGGCCGCCTCGCCGGCTCCGACGAATACCTCACCAAGCCCTTCACGAAGGAAAGCCTGCTGCGCTCCGTCGCCAACCACACGCAGGCCCGCCAGCTTTCCGCCCACGACTGACTACCCGAGACGCGCGCCCATGCCGATCCACAAAATCCTTGTCGTAGACGACTCCCCGACGGAACGGCTCGCCCTGTCGGAAGTGCTGGTCAAGAACGGCTATCAGGTGGTCACCGCCGAAAGCGGCGACGAGGCCGTCGTCAAGAGCAAGAGCGAACACCCCGACCTGATCCTGATGGACGTCGTGATGCCCGGCACCAACGGCTACCAGGCAACCCGCACGATCGTCCGCGACGACGCCACCCGCGACATCCCGGTGATCATCTGCACCAGCAAGGGCCTCGAAACCGACAAGATCTGGGGCATGCGCCAGGGCGCCTTCGACTACATGGTCAAACCGCTCGATCACGCGGT
Source organism: Zoogloeaceae bacterium (assembly GCA_015657735.1). Classification (GTDB taxonomy): domain Bacteria; phylum Pseudomonadota; class Gammaproteobacteria; order Burkholderiales; family Rhodocyclaceae; genus Zoogloea. The sequence continues at coordinate 282 of SSSX01000688.1, read as the reverse complement.
GCTGCTCGAAAAGATCCGGGCTCTCGGCTGACGGCACCCCATGGCGAAACGGATCAGCCTTCACGAATTCCAGGCCGGCCTTGCCCGGCGACTTGCCGATGCCCGCGACAGCCGCGCCTCGGCCCTCCTCGGCATTCAGGCCGGCAAACGCAACTGGCTGGTCGACCTCACCGAAGCCGGCGAAATCCTCGCCGTCCCGCCGCTGGCGCCGGTGCCGCTCGCCCAGCACTGGTTCCGCGGCCTGGCCAGCGTCCGCGGCAACCTTTTCGGCGTCGTCGACTT
>SSSX01000687.1 GCA_015657735.1 Zoogloeaceae bacterium | reverse complement strand
GGTCCAGCGCGACTTCAGCGCCCCGGCACCGGATCGCCTCTGGGTGGCCGACATCACCTACGTGCCGACGCTGGCGGGCTTCCTGTATCTGGCCGTGGTGCTCGACGTGTTCAGTCGTCGCATCGTCGGCTGGGCAATGGCCGCACACCTGCGCACCGAGCTGGTACTCGCCGCCCTCGACATGGCGCTCGGTCAGCGCCGGCCCGCCGCCGTGATCCATCACTCCGATCACGGCTGCCAGTACACCGCCTTCGCCTTCGGCACCCGCTGCCGCGCCAACGGCGTGCGCCCGTCGATGGGCTCGGTCGGCGACTGCTACGACAACGCCATGTGCGAGAGCTTCTTCGCCACGCTCGAATGTGAACTGCTCGCGCGCAGCCGCTTCAGCAACCACGCCGAGGCCCGCCAGGCGATCTTTGCGTTCATCGAAGGCTGGTACAACACCCGGCGCCGGCACTCGGCGCTCGACTACCTCTCACCCAACGACTACGAAAGGAGGTATCACGCCGGCACGGCGCACCCAAGCGCTGAACTGTCTACGTAAGCGGGGCAACTTCACGGCCGTCCCGTCCGTCCCGGCGGTTTGCCCTGCGCACGGGGCAATGCCGATACTGCTGCGCAATCCCTGCCCGAGTCCGTAGCCCCGTCCGCATGCATCCCCATCGTCAGGCCGTGCTCTGCGCCCTCGGCGCCGTGCTGGCGTGGTCCACGGTCGCCGCGGCCTTCAAGTACAGCCTGCGCTGGCTGACGCCGGTCGAGCTGCTGCTGGTGGCCTCGCTCAGTTCGCTGCTGGTGCTCGCCGGCGTGCTGGCCGTGCAGGGCCGGCTCGGGCAGCTGCGCCGGCTGCCGGCCCGTGACTGGCTGGCTTCGGCCGGCTACGGCTTCCTGAACCCCTTCCTGTACTACCTCGTGCTGTTCGAGGCCTACCGGCGGCTGCCGGCGCAGGTCGCGCAGCCGCTGAACTACGCGTGGCCGCTGGTGCTGGTGCTGCTGTCGGCGCTGTGGCTGCGCCAGCGCCTGCGGCTCGCGACGCTGGCGGCGATGGGGCTGTCGCTCGCGGGCATCGTGCTGATCTCGATGCAGGGCGAGGCCGCGGGCAGCGCCGGCAGTGATCCGGCCGGCGTGGCACTGGCGCTGGCGAGCACGCTGATCTGGGCCGGCTACTGGCTCGCCAACAGCCGCGACCGGCAGGATGCGGTGCTGCGCCTGAGCGCCAACTTCGCCTGCGGCACGCTGTTCATCGCGCTCTGGTGGCTCGCCGGCTCGCCGCGGGCGCTGCCGCTGCCCGGCGTGCTCGGCGCGGCGTATGTCGGCGTGTTCGAGATGGGGCTGACCTTCGTGCTGTGGCTGTCGGCGCTGCG
>SSSX01000096.1 GCA_015657735.1 Zoogloeaceae bacterium | reverse complement strand
GCTGTGGTGGATGCGATGCAGCCGCCACAGCCACGGATGGGCGTGCAGCGCCCGGTGCGCCCAGTAGCCGCACAGTTCGCTGACCGCCAGCGCCGGCAGCAGGCGCATCCACCACGGCCAGCTGTGCACGCCGGGCAGCAGGCCGCCGGCCGGGATCAGCAGGCTGGCGGCGCTCACCAGCAGGGCCAGCGCGATGCCGGTCAGGCGCGGCGTGATCAGGCTGTTGATGAAGTAATAGGCGACATTGGTGCCGGTGGCCGCGGCCGGCCCGGGGGCCGCCGGCGTGCCGAAGAAACGCTCCAGCGGCACCAGCAGCAGCGTCAGCAGCAGCAGGCCGTTGGCGTATCGTGCGGCGTCGATCAGCCAGCCGGGCCAGCCGGCGGGCAGGTTCAGCCAGTCGGCCACCGCGGGTTCAGCGCGCCGCGCGGCGTGCCTGCCAGCGCTCGTGGCCGCGCTTGAGGGTCAGCAGCAGCGAACCGAGCGCGAGGAGGCCGAGGGTTTCCGGCTCGGGAATCGCCGACAGTTCGACGCCGTCGAGCATCACGATCGGCGGATCGCCGGCGCCGACCGACAGGAAGCTCAGCAGCTCGCTGGAGTTGCTGGCGATGAAGGTCATGGTCTGCAGGCTCCACGGCGCGAAGGTGCTGGTGGCGCCGTTGCCGGCCATCGCCGCCGAGCTGAGCGTGGTGCTGCCGAACGTCACGTCCCAGTGGCCGCTGACCGGGCCCGGAACGGTGATGCCCGGCTCCACGTCCTGGGCCAGCGCCTGGTAGAAGGTGAGCTGGTAGCTGGCGCTCGGGGTCAGGCCGGTGATCAGTTGCGAGATCGAGTGGTTGAAGAAATTGCCGTCCGAGGCGATGAAGTTGCCGCCGTCGGGGCTGTTGGCCGGCAGCGCGCCGGCCAGACCGACGCCGCCGCAGATGCTGCCGCTGTAACCGGGCGCGACGAGACAGTCGCCGTCGATGCCGGGCGCGGTGTTGTGGGTCCAGCCGGTCAGGCTGAAGCCGCTCGCGTTCATCACCGTCGGCGAGGCGACCGCCGGGCTGGTCAGCTCGAACGAGCCGTTGCTGACCAGCGTGGCCTGGGCCGGCAGCGCGCAGGCCAGGCCGGCGGCGAGGGCGGACCACAGTACTTTTCTTGTCGGAGCGCTGCGTGGGGTTTTCATTGGAATCTCCTCCGGTCGTGTTGGGGGGGCGCCGGGAAACGCAGCGGCACCGCACGACGATCGTACAACTCGCCCCGCCCGATCACAATTCCGTACATTTGAAAAACAGTTGAGCAAACATGGTTTGCGAGACTGGCCTCCACTCAAAAGGACAATCTGCGGCCGCTTCCGGACCGTGGAGATCGAGCGAGACGAGAGCGGAGGAGGATCGGATGTCGAATACCGGCGAGCGTCCGGCTGCAGCAGCGGCTGGCCTGGACACCTTTCCGCGCCTGCTGATGCACCACGCCCGGCAGCGGCCGGGGCGGCCGGCGATGCGCGAGAAGGCATACGGCATCTGGCAG
>SSSX01000686.1 GCA_015657735.1 Zoogloeaceae bacterium | reverse complement strand
GTGGACGCCATGTCGGCCTATGCGTCCCACGAGCCCGGCGTGCTCGACGAGGCTGGTGTCGATTACCGGATTTTCACGCCGCGCTCGGCCGGCATCGATTTCTACGGCGACAACCTGTTCACCTCCGAAGCCGTGCTGGCGAGCGACCCGGCCGCCGTGCGGGCCTTCCGCGATGCCAGCCTGCGCGGCTGGCGCTACGCGCTGGCGCACCCGGACGAGATCGCCACGCTGATCCGCGAGCGCTACGCGAGTGACCGCTCGCAGGCACTGCTGCTGTACGAGGCGCGGCAGATGATGCCGCTGATCCGCCCCGATCTGGTCGATGTCGGCTACATGAACGTCGGCCGCTGGCAGCACATCGCCGACACCTACGCCGACATCGGCATGCTGCCGGCGCGCTTCGATTTTTCGGGTTTCCTGTACGAACCGATACACGACGATCTCAACGGCCTGCGCCGCTATCTCGGCGGGGCGCTGGCGCTGATCGGGCTGGTCAGCGCGGTGGCGGTGTACATCCACCGCATCAACCGCCGCCTGTCGCGCAGCGTCGCCGCCGCCCGCCTGGCGGCCGAGCGGCTGCAGGCCAGCGAGGAAAAATACCGTCTGCTCACCGAGACGATGAAGGACGTGGTGTGGACCGTCGATACCGACACCCTGCGCTTCATCTACATCAGCCCGTCGGTCGAGCGCCTGTGCGGCCACACCACCGCCGAGGTCGCCGCGACGACCTTCGACGCGACCTTCCGGCCCGAGGACGCCGACGGCATCCGCATGCTGGTCGGCCAGCGGGTCCGCAACTTCCTCGCCGACCCGCAGGGGGCGCCGTGCTTCTACACCGACGAGATCGAGCAGCCGCGCAAGGACGGCAGCACGGTGTGGATCGAGGTCGTCACCACTTATTGCCGCAATCCGCGCACCGGCAAGGTGGAGCTGCACGGGGTGAGCCGCGACATCTCCGAGCGCCGGGCCAGCCAGGCGCGCATCGCCTACATGGCCGAGCACGACATGCTCACCGACCTGCCCAACCGCACGCTGGTGACCGACCGCCTGCGCCAGGCCCTCATCGCGGCGCGCCGCAACCGGCAGCGGGTCGGCCTGCTGTACATCGACCTCGACCGCTTCAAGCCGGTCAACGACATCTACGGCCACGCGGTCGGCGACCAGTTGCTGCGCGAGGCGGCGGCGCGCATGCGGATGTGCGTGCGCGAGTCGGACACGGTCGGCCGTTTCGGCGGCGACGAGTTCGTGGTGCTGCTGCCGGAGGTCGACTCGGTGGCCGACGCGATGCGCGTCGCCGAGAAGATCCGCGTTGCGCTGCGCGAACCCTTCCTGCTCGGGCGCCTGAAGCTCGATGTGTCGTCGAGCATCGGCATCGCCGTCTATCCCGAGCACGGCAGCGACGACGACAGTCTGCTGCTGCGCGCCGACGCCGCGATGTACGACGCTAAGCACGGCGGCCGCGACCGGGTCGCGGTGTTCGGCGGTGCCGCCGCCTGAGCGCCGGCCGATGCAAACGCTTACCGTTGCTTACAGCCCCGCCGCGGCGGCCCGGCTACAGTGGGCGGGCGTGCCGGTGTGGCAGGTGTCGCGCTGACAGCCGGCGGCCGGTGTTATCGTTGGCCGGAC
>SSSX01000685.1 GCA_015657735.1 Zoogloeaceae bacterium | reverse complement strand
GGGTAAGGGCGTCGTAAATCTTGGGCATCGCGTCGCGCGGGAACTGCACATCCACCACGGCGCCGATGCATTGAACGATCGTTCCTTGACTCATCGTCGTTTCCCCAAACTTGTTAAACCGTTACACCGCGGCTGCGCCGCCGACAATTTCGGACAGTTCCTTCGTGATCGCGGCCTGACGGGTCTTGTTGTAGACCAGTTGCAGTTCGCCGATCACGTTCCCTGCGTTGTCGGAGGCTGCCTTCATCGCCACCATCCGGGCACTCTGTTCGGACGCCATGTTCTCGGCGACTGCCTGGTACACCAGCGCTTCCACGTAGCGCACCAGCAATTCGTCGATCACCACCTGCGCATCCGGCTCGTAGAGGTAGTCCCAGTTCCCTTCCGGGGTTCCGAGACGCTCGCCGGTCAGCGGGAGAAGCTGCTCAAGCTGGGGCTCCTGCTTCATCGTGTTGATGAAGCGGGAGTACACAATGTGCACCTCATCCAGCTCGCCATTCTGGAACGCATCGATCATGACCTTGACGGGCCCGATCAGCTTTTCCAGATGGGGGGTATCCCCGAGCTGGGTGACATGCGAAACCACCTTGGCGCCAAGACGCTGCATGAAACCCAGCCCCTTGTTGCCGATGGCGGTCACGCGCATGTCGGTGACACCACTGCTTTCCCAATTCCTGAGCGCGTTCAACCCGACGCGCAAGGTGTTGGTGTTGAGGCCGCCGCACAGACCCTTGTCGGTCGTGACGACAATCAGCCCCACACGCTTGACATCGTCCTTTTTGATGAGGAACGGATGCTTGTAGTCGGTGATGTTGGCTGCAGACAGATTCGCGGCGAGACGGCGGATCTTCTCGGCGTAGGGACGGGCAGCGCGCATGCGGTCCTGAGCCTTCCGCATTTTGGACGCTGCGACCATCTCCATGGCCTTGGTGATCTTTTTAGTGTTCTGGACACTCTTGATCTTGTTACGGATCTCTTTGCCGCTAGCCATATTGCTCTCCGTATGCCCGCGTTACGCCCAGCTCTTCTTGAACTCTTCGATGACGGCGGCGAGTTGCTTGGTGCCTTCGGCGTCGAGATCCTTGGTCGATTCGATCTTGGCGACAAGATCGGCGGCCTTGGTCTTCACGAACTGGTGCATCGCAGTTTCGCAAGCCAGCGCACGCTTGACATCGACATCGTCGAAAGCGCCCTTGTCGACTGCGAACAGCGTGATCGCCATTTCCGACACCTT
>SSSX01000684.1 GCA_015657735.1 Zoogloeaceae bacterium | reverse complement strand
GAATACCGCGCTCGCCCAGCAGTCGAGCTATTACAACGACCGCTACAGCAACTACACGAAGCGCTATTACGCCGGCCCTTCCGGCGAGCTGCTGGATGCCTTCGTGTTCACCAACTTCGATGTTGCGGATGTTCCGGTCAAACTGAAGGTTGGCCGTCATACGGTCTTCTGGGGTGAGGCGCTGTTGCTGGGCGGGGCCCTGCACGGTGTCTCCTATGCGCAGATGCCGCTCGACCTGCAAAAGGGTTTTGCCACCCCGGGTGTCGAGGCCAAGGAATTGTTCCGTCCGTTGAACCAGGTTTCGGCCCAGGCCCAGCTGACCGATACGCTGTCGGTGGCGGGGCAGTATTTCCTGCAGTGGGAGCCCTATCGCTATCCCGAGGGCAGTACTTACCTCGGGGCCGCCGACTTCGCGTTCAACGGGCCGGACCAGCTCGGCGCGCTTGGCCTCGTCAGGGGTCATGCGATCACCCCGAACAACAGCGGTGAATTTGGCGTGAGCGCCAAGTGGTCGCCGGAACTGCTCGATGGCACGCTGGGCTTCTACTACCGTCGTTTTGCCGACAAGCTGCCGCAGGCCCTGATTACCGACATGCCGCATTACCGGCTGATCTACGCCGACAATATCGACCTGTATGGCATCAGTCTGGCCAAGAACATCGCCGGCGTCAGCGTCGGCGCCGAATTGTCGTATCGCCACAATACCCCGCTCGCCTCGCAAACCCTGGGCAATGCCGCGGCCTTCGGGATCCCCTCCAGTGGCAACACTTACGGGCCGCGTGGCGACACCACGCATGGTCTGGTCAACGTGCTGGGTTCGATTGCCAAGACGCCGGTGTTTGACTCGGCGAGCTGGGCGGCCGAACTGACCTGGGCGCATTGGAACAAGGTTCGCAGTGGCGAGAACCTGTTCAACGCGATTGGCTACAACGGCTGCCGCAATGCAGCGGGTGTGGCGGCCGGCGGCGACAAGTGGGATGGCTGCGCCACCAAGAACTACGTGGGTGCCGGCGTCGCCTTCACGCCGACCTGGTTCCAGGTTCTCCCGGGTGTCGATCTTTCCATGCCCGTTACCTATTCGATCGGTTTGAGCGGCAACTCGCCGACCACCTTCGGCGGCAACGAACGGCTGGGTAACTACAGCATTGGCCTCGGCACCGACATCTACCAGAAATACCGCGTCGATCTGAAGTACATCGACTACGTTGGTAAATACCGCGTCAATGCGGCGGGGACGGCCGTGACTACGGTCAACGGCTTCACGACCGCCCTTGTCGACCGTGGTTTCCTCAGCCTGACCCTCAAGACCAGCTTCTAAGGAGAGAGACATGCAATTCAACAAGACAATGCTCGTGCTTGCCATCGCATCCGGTGTCAGTGGCACCGCGCTGGCCGGGGTCAGCGCCGACGAAGCCAAGAAGCTCGGCACGACCCTGACCGCCGTCGGCGCCGAAAAGGGCGCCAACAAGGATGGCTCCATCCCGGCTTACACGGGGGGTCTGACCACCGCTCCGGCCGGCTTCAAGCCGGGCGATGTGCTGCGTCCCGATCCCTATGCGGGCGAAAAGCCCTTGTTCTCGATCGACGCCAAATCGGCCGACAAATACGCCGACAAGCTGACCGAGGGCACCAAGGCGCTGATGAAGAAGAATCCGGACTACCGGATCGACGTCTACAAGACCCATCGTAGCGTCGCCCTCCCCAAGTTCGTCGAGGAAAACACCGCCAAGTGCGCGGTGAATGCCAAGACCACCAACGGCGGGCGCTCGATGGAGGGGTGCCATGCCGGTTTCCCGTTCCCGATTCCGAAGACCGGCTACGAGGCCATGTGGAACCATCTGGTGCGCTTCGAGGGCCTCGCCTTCGTGGCCAAGTACCGCAACTGGAACATCGATGCGTCCGGCCGCCCCTCGGTGTCGACCGAAGGCACGGTTACCCAGGAGTACCCGTACTGGGATACCTCGAAGGCCGACTCCGGCGTCTATTTCAAGCAGCGCATCAACTACACCGGCCCGGCCCGGCGTGCCGGCGAGGCGATGATGCTGATCGACCCGCTCGACTATGCCGACAAGGATCGCCGCGCCTGGCTGTATCTGCCGGGTCAGCGCCGGGTCAAGGTCGCGCCGGATCTGTCGCATGACACGCCGAACCCGGGTACCGGCGGCACCTCGACCTTCGACGATGTGTTCATGTTCCTGGGCTCGATGGACCGCTTCGATTTCAAGCTGGTCGGCAAGAAGGAAATGTTCATTCCGTACAACGACTACCGGATGACCTACTTCACGACCAAGGACGAACTGCTCAAGCCGAAGTTCCTCAATCCGGATGTCGTGCGCTGGGAACAGCACCGCGTCTGGGTGGTTGAGGCCACGCTGCGTGAAGGCAAGCGCCACGTCTATAGCAAGCGGACCTTCTACCTCGACGAGGACTCCTGGGCGGCTGTTGCCTCCGAGTCCTATGACGCACGCGGCCAATTGTTCCGCACCGGTTTCTCCTACCTGACCCAGAGCTACGACATGACGGCCCCCTTTACCGACATGCATGGCTTCTACGACCTGATCGCCGGTTCCTATTCGCTGACCGGGTTCAACGCCGAAACCGGTGGCTTGCGTGCGGTCAAGCCGGCACCCGAGCGCGACTGGTCGCCGGAGTCGCTGGCCGGTAGCGGTATTCGGTAAGTACGTCTGAGTCGAACCGGGGGAGCGGCATTCCCGCTTCCCCCAAAACGCAGGGTAGACCAATGACTATTCCAAAAACTCTCTCCATGCTTCTGGCAGCATGGCTGTGCCTGCCGCTGGCGGCGTCGGCTGCGGATTTCCAGGATGTCCTGGATACGCCGGCAAAGATCAGCGCGCTGGCTGCCAAAAGTCCGATCAATGCCCTGGCCAAGGCGGGTAACCGGATTGTCGCGGTCGGCCAGCGCGGACACATTCTTTATTCCGACGATGCCGGCCAGTCATGGCAGCAGGCCCGCGTTCCGGTCAGCTCCGATCTGGTGGCCGTCAGTTTTCCGACCGCACAACAGGGCTGGGCCGTCGGTCACGACGGGGTCATCCTGCATAGCAAAGATGCCGGCCAGACCTGGGCCAAACAGCTCGACGGCCGCCTGGCCGGGCAGCGGATGGCTGCCTACTATGCCGATCTGGCGCGTGGCGGCACGCTCGGTACGGCCGACGAGTCGGCCAAGCTGCTCGACGAAGTGAATCGTATCGCTGCCCAGGGCGCGGAAAATTCCTTCCTCGACGTCTGGTTCACCGACGAGAAAAAAGGTTTCGTGGTTGGCGCCTTCAACCTGATTTTCCGGACCACCGACGGGGGGCAATCGTGGGAGCCGTGGTTCCACCGGACGGCCAATCCCAATCGTCTGCATCTCTATGCCGTTCGCCAACTGGAAGCCGGCTTGTTCATCGTCGGCGAGCAGGGCCTGGTCCTGAAGCTTGACTCCGCGGGCGGGCGCTTCGATGCGCTGGATACCGGATATCGCGGGACGTTCTTCGGGGTCGCCGGCAGCGGCCCGGCGGTGATTGTCTTCGGCCTGCGCGGCAACGCCTTCCGCAGTACCGACGCCGGTGCGCACTGGGCAAAAGTGGAAACCGGTCTGCAGGATGGCGTGACCGCCGCTGCCACCTGCCGTGACGGGAACCTCGTGCTGGCCAGCCAGTCCGGCCGCGTTCTCAAGGGCGACCGTGGCGCCGAGCACTTCCAGATGCTCAAGCTGGCCCAGCCGGTGCCGGCCTCGACACTGTTGTGCGGCGATGGCGATGAAGTTCTGGTCGGTGGCGTGCGTGGCATTCGCGCGCAAAAGCCGAACCAATAAGAACAAAACAAAAGGAGACAACAGCAATGGCTGCCCCCACCGACCTGATGGACCGCATGCCGGTCGTCCAGACCCTCGACGGCTTCAACCCGAATTCCGGCACACGGCTCGAGCGCAGTATCTTCAACAATCGACTGGTCGTAGTCATGGCCTGCGCGCTGATTACTTTGCTGTTGTTCGTCGGCGCCCTGACGAAGCTGAGCCTGAATGCCAGCTTCGAAAAGATGATTCCGCAAAGCCAGGACTACATCCGGAATTACCTCGATAACCGCAAGGAGTTGCGCGGCCTCGGCAACGTCCTGCGGATCGTCGTCGAAAACGTCGACGGCGATATTTTCGACCCCAAGTATCAGGACACCCTGCGCAAGATCAACGACGAACTTTTCCTGCTGCCCGGCGTTGACCGGGCCTGGCTGAAGTCGTTGTGGACGCCTGCGGTGCGCTGGACCGAGGTCACCGAGGAGGGCTTCCGGGGCGGCCCGGTGATGCCGGAATCTTATGACGGTTCGCCGAAGGCGACCGAGCAGCTGCGCCTCAATATTGCCCGTTCGGGCATTGTCGGGCGTTTCGTCGGCAACGATTTCAAGTCGAGCATGATCGTCGTCCCCTTGCTCGACCAGGATGCCGCGACCGGCCAGCAGATCGACTATCGCGCGCTGTCGCGCACGCTCGAGCAGAATATCCGCGATCGCTTCGAAACCGCCGGCGAGAAGGGTAGCCAGGCCACTGCCGGCGAACCGCGCATCCGCATCCACATGATCGGTTTTGCCAAGCTGGTTGGCGACCTGATCGAAGGCATGACCCAGGTGATGGCCTATTTCGCCGTCGCCGCCGTCATCGCCATCGCCATCATCCTCGGTTATACCCGCTGCCTGCGCAGCACACTGCTGGTCGTCGCCTGCTCGGTGATCGCGGTGATCTGGCAATTGGGGCTGGTTGCGCTGCTGGGCTTCGAGCTCGATCCCTTTTCGATTCTGGTGCCCTTCCTGATCTTCGCCATCGGCGTATCGCATGGCGCCCAGAAGATGAACGGCATCATGCAGGATATCGGTCGCGGCACGCATCGCCTGATTGCCGCGCGCTACACCTTCCGCCGCCTGTTCCTGGCCGGCATGACGGCGCTGCTGGCCGATGCGGTGGGCTTCGCGGTGCTCATGGTGATCGACATTCCGGTCATCAAGGATCTGGCGCTGACCGCCAGTATCGGTGTGGCCGTGCTGATCTTCACCAACCTGATCCTGTTGCCGGTCCTGCTGTCCTACACCGGTGTCAGCAAGGCCGCCGCCGAGCGCAGCCTGCAAGCCGAGCAAGGCGCTGCCGACAAGGGCGGATCGCGCTTCTGGGTCTGGCTGGAAGGCTTCACCGGGCGGCGCTGGGCGCTGCTCACCGTGCTCGTGTCGGCGGTCCTGGCGGTGGGTGGCTTCGTTGTCAGCCTGCAACTGAAGATCGGCGATCTCGAGGCCGGTGCCCCCGAGTTGCGTGCCGATTCGCGCTATAACCGCGACAACGCCTATATCTCGGGGAACTATTCGCTGTCCAGCGATCAGTTCGCGGTGATCGTCAAGACCGCCGCCGAGGGTTGCCTGAACTACCAGACCCTGGTCGAGGCCGATCGCCTGGCCTGGAATCTGCAGCAACTCCCCGGCGTGCAGACCACCGTGTTCCTGGGCAACGCCGTTCGCCAGATCACCGCCGGTTCCAACGAAGGCAGCACGAAGTGGCTGACGCTGGCGCGCAATCAGGACATCCTGAACTACGGCGCCCAGCAGGCGTCGGTCAATAACCCCGATCTGTTCAACAACGATTGTTCGGTGATGCCGGTGATTGCCTACCTGAGCGACCACCGCGCGGAAACCCTGAGCCGGGTGGTCGACGAGGCGGCCCGTTTTGCCCACGACCACTCGACGCCGGAGCGTCAGTTCCTGCTCGCGGCCGGCAACGCCGGCATCGAAGCGGCCACCAATATGGTCGTGCAGCAGGCCAACCGGACGATGCTCTTCTACGTCTATGCCGCCGTTATCGTGCTGTGCTTCGTGACCTTCCGCAGCTGGCGTGCGGTGGTGGTGGCGGTCGTGCCGCTGGTGCTGACCTCGATCCTGTGTGAAGCGCTGATGGTCATGCTGGGTATCGGCGTCAAGGTGGCAACCTTGCCGGTGATCGCACTCGGCGTGGGCATCGGTGTGGACTACGCGCTCTATCTGCTGAGCATCCAGCTGGCCCAGCAGCGGGCTGGCGCTTCGCTGGCGGTGGCCTACAAGCGGTCGATCCAATTCACCGGCAAGGTCGTGGCGCTGGTTGGCGTGACGCTGGCAGCCGGGGTGGTGACCTGGGTCTGGTCGCCCATCAAGTTCCAGGCCGACATGGGCATCCTGCTGACCTTCATGTTTGTCTGGAACATGATCGGGGCTCTGGTGCTGATCCCGGCACTGTCGCATTTCCTGCTCAACAGCCCAGCCAAGAGCGCGCGTTTCAGCCTGCCCTTCCTGAGCATGGCGCGCCGCTGAAGCGCCTCTCCTCACCCCGTAATCGCCTCACCTGATCGACAGGGACAGGAAAAATGCATTCATTTTTTGCCCACCGCATCCCCCACTGGAAAGCCCTCTGGCCGGGCATTCTGACCTCCATCACGATCGCCATGGCGGCGACTTTCGTGTCCGAAAACCAGGGCGGGCCGCAACTGCTTTACGCCCTGTTCTTCGGCATGGCTTTCAATTTCGCCGCCCAGGGCGAAAAAGTAAAAGCCGGCATCGAGTTCACCTCGCGGCAGGTCCTGCGCTTCGGTGTGGCGCTGCTCGGCGTACGCATCACCGTCGAGCAGATTGCGTCGATCGGCAGTTTCTCCATTTATATGGTGATCGCCGGGGTCTTCCTGACCATCCTGTTCGGCGTGCTGCTGGGCAGGCTGCTCAAGCGCCCGGTTGTCGAGGGCGTGCTGACCGGTGGCGCGGTGGCGATCTGCGGTGCCTCCGCGGCCCTGGCGATTTCGGCGGTGTTGCCGAAAAACGAGGAAAACCAGCGTTTCACGTTGTTCACCGTGGTCGGCGTCACCGCCTTGTCGACGGTCGCGATGATTGCTTATCCCAGTATCGCCAAATTCCTCGAACTCGGCCCCAGCGCATCGGCGGTCTTCATTGGCGGAACGATCCATGACGTCGCCCAGGTGGTGGCGGCCGGTTACCTCATTTCGCCGGAAGTCGGCGATGCGGCGACCTTCGTCAAGCTGTTGCGTGTCGCCATGCTGCTCCCCGTCGTGGTCGTTCTTTCGCTGCTGTTCCGCAGCCAGGGCGGCGGGCAGGGGGCCAAGCCGCCGATCCTGCCGATGTTCCTGGTCGGCTTCGCGGCGCTGATCGTGATCAACAGCATGGGCTGGATACCCGGCCCGGTCGTG
>SSSX01000683.1 GCA_015657735.1 Zoogloeaceae bacterium | reverse complement strand
TGTTCCTCGTGCTCGACGGTATCCAGGATCCTCACAATCTCGGCGCCTGCCTGCGGGTTGCCGATGCGGCCGGTGCCCATGCGGTGATCGCGCCGAAGGACAAGGCGGTCGGACTCAACGCGACGGCGGTCAAGGTCGCCAGCGGCGCCGCCGATACGGTGCCGTATGTCACCGTGACCAATCTGGCCCGGGCCTTGCGCGAGATGCAGGAGGCCGGCGTGTGGATTCTCGGCGCGGCCGGCGAGGCCGAAAAAACCCTGTACACCGTGGATCAGAAGGGGCCGATCGCCTGGGTGCTGGGTGCGGAGGGGGACGGCCTGCGTCGCCTGACCCGCGAAACCTGCGACGAGCTGGTGAGCATTCCGATGTACGGCACGGTGGAAAGCCTCAACGTGTCGGTTGCCAGCGGACTGTGCCTGTTCGAGGCACGACGCCAGCGCTCGTGAAGATCAGCTACGCCGTTGCCCGTTCGCTGCTGCGGCGCGGCAGCAGCGGCGCGCTGGGCACCCAGTCGGTCGGTGTGCCGGGCTACCCCTTTGTCAGCTCGCTGCCGTATGTGGCCGACGGCGCCGGGCGGCCCGTTTTTCTGCTCAGCGGGCTGGCGGAGCACACCCGCAATCTGCTCGCTGATCCGCACGCCAGCCTGCTGGTGACGGAAGGGGAGGGCAGCCTGCTCGAACGGACGAGGCTGACCGTGCTCGGCCCGGTCGAGCCGGTGGTGCTGGACGAGGTGTCGTGTGCCCGTTATCTGCGCTACAGCCCGGAATCGGCGGATTACCTGGCGCTCGGCGATTTCCGCTTCTTTCGCCTCGAGCCGCAGCGGGCACGCTTCATCGGCGGCTTCGGGCAGATGGGCTGGATGGACGCAGCGATCCCGGTCGCCACGCTCGATCCGGCGGCCGAGGCGACGGTGGTCGAAAGTCTGGCGCGCCTGGCGCCGGTGGGTGTCGCGGTGCTGGGGCTGGATTTCGAAGGGCTCGACGTGCGGATTGCCGGCGTCCGGCGTCGCCTCGAGGTGCCGCCGACGGACGGCAGCGTCGCCGCCCTTCACGACGCCGCGGCGACGCTGTTGCTGCAGACGGGCGAGGCGCCGCCCGCCGCCGACCAGGCCTGAAGTTCAGTCCACGCGGTTCAGCTTGTCCATGTACTGCTTCGTGAAGACGCGATCGGGCAGCTCCTTCGCCGACATCTGGGAGTAGCGCAGGACCGACACTTCGCCCTTCTTCAGCGCATCCTCCATCACCAGCTGCGTCGGACGCGTGCGTCCGCCGAGCGCCTGGAACTTCTCGTAGCGGCAGACTTTCAGCAGGCGGTCGGACAGCGAGTAGAACTCCGCCTTGTGCGGCCAGTTGTTCGACTGGCGGACCCAGTAGAGCACCTTGGCGTAGGTGACGCCACGGTCGGCGGCGGTCAGCTCAAGAACGTGCATCTTTTCGCCGTCGACAGTCTCGGAGCGCAGGATTTTCGGCTCGTAGTCGCCGGCGAAGTTGGCGCGGGCGAGGTCGCCGTTGGCCACCTGGCCGGTCAGACGCTGGGCGAGGGAGAGCCGGACCGGCTGGGAAATGTTGGGCATGAACACCCACAGATCGTGACCGCGCATCAGCATCGCCTGACCACGGTCGGAAGCTGGCTCGAGGGTCTGGACGATGGTGTTCTCGTTGCCCTTCGACAGGATCTTGTATTTCCGCTCCTCGGCGGGTTCGCCGGGGCTGGTCGAGGCGATGTCGATGATGACCTGGAAGCCGTCCTGCGGAAAGCGGACTTCGTCGGCCTTGACGACGATGCTGCGGGCGAGATCGGCATCGTCTGCCGCGACCGCCGTGCCGCCCGAGACGAGCGCCAGCGCCGCAAGAATCAGGCCGACACAGCGGGCGCGGTAGCCCGAAGGGCAAAAATTGAGACTCATAGTGTTATCCTTTCAAAGCAAACTACATAGACCGGTGGGGCAATGCTAACAAACCGCGATGACATTCCCGTCGATTCGTCGAAGCCGAAGGCGATCATCACGATCGACAACGTAAGCAAGGTTTACCGCCTCGGCGATCAAAACGTCACTGCCCTGAAGAATGTCACGCTGAACGTGCGCGAAGGTTACTTCATGGCGATCGCCGGGACGTCCGGCAGTGGCAAGTCCACGTTGCTGAACATGATGGGATGCATCGACACGCCAAGCAAGGGGCGCGTCCTCATCGACGGCAAGGAGGTTTCCGGCCGGAGCACCGATGAACTGGCGGACATTCGTGCCAGAACCATCGGCTTCATTTTCCAGACCTTTAACCTGCTGCCCGTGCTGTCGGCCGAGGAAAACGTCGAGTACCCGCTGCTGCAGATGCCCGAGATCGGCAAGGAGGAACGCCGGGAGCGGGTCAACGAATATCTGACGCTGGTCGGGCTTGGCGAATACGCCCATCACCGGCCGAACCAGCTGTCCGGCGGGCAACGCCAGCGGGTGGCCATCGCGCGGGCGCTGGTGACCCATTCCCGCGTGGTGCTGGCCGACGAACCGACGGCCAACCTCGACAAGGACACCGGCAAGAGCATTCTCGATCTGATGCAGAAGATCAACCAGGATTACAAGACGACCTTCGTCTTTTCGACCCACGACAAACAGGTGATGAGTCGGGCGCTGCAGCAGGTGCGCATGGAAGACGGCCAGCCGACCAAGCTCGGGATGGTGCAGGACAACGGGCAGTGGCGCTTCGTGCCCTACCTGAAGTCCGAGATGCCGGC
>SSSX01000682.1 GCA_015657735.1 Zoogloeaceae bacterium | reverse complement strand
GGGTTGCGGCCGGGGGGCGCGTCGGTAAATCGGGAAAATGAGACGAAAGGATGACGGGTACGCGATTTTTTCGCAGAAGCGCCAAAACCTCAAATTTTATAATTTATGCGGCGACAAGAAAAATTGATTCGAGGCGTCCGCGCCGGCCCCTGCCCCGGGGGCCGGACTCCGGCGGGCTACAGGTGGTCGTGGTCGTCGTGGTCGTCGTCCATGTCGAGCGGCCACAGTTTGTGCGCGTCGAGGAGCAGACGGTAGCGGGCTTCGCTGGCCTCCAGCCCGGCGACGCGGGCGGCGAGGCGGGCTTCGTGGGCGAGGCGGCGGGCGGCGAGGGTTTCGCTCAGGCTGCCTTCGCCGAGTTGCCAGGCCCGTTCGGTGAGATCGGCGCTTTTCACGAGGGCCTCGGCGGCGGCCTGCTGGCTTTGCCAGCCGGCGTAGGCGGCGCGGGCGCGGCGGTGCAAGGCGGCGGCTTCGGCTTCGACCTTGCGTAGCACGGCGGCTTCGCGCCAGGCGCCGGCTTCGGCGAGGGCCACCGCGGCGTCGGCGTCGGCGCGGCGGCCAGCGCCGCCGAGGGGGATGCTGAGCGTCAGGCCGAGGATGCGCTCCTCGCCGTCGCGGTCGCGCGCCATGCGCACGCCGACGTTCGGGTCGGGGCGGCGTTCGGCGTCGGTCCGGCTGGCCTGGAGGCGGGCGCGGGCGCTTTCGGCGCGGGCCACGCCGAGTTCGTGGTTGTGTTCGAGGATCGCCGCGATCCAGCCGGCGGCGTCGCCGTCGACGGCCGGCGGCGCGCTTTCCGGCACGCTGGCCGGCAGCGTCAGGGCCGGGTGGAGGCGGCGCAGCGCTTCGGCGGCAACCAGCGCGCGGCCGCGGGCCTGGGCGAGCTGCGCGTCGGCCTGGGCCAGCGCGGCGTCGGCCTGCAGGCGTTCGAGGCGCGGTGCGTCGCCGAGTTCGGCGCGGCGCCGCACGGCCGCCGCCTGGCGGGCCAGCAGCTCGCGCTGGCGCTGCCACTGGTCGGCGCCGGCTTCCTCGCGCAGCCACTCGAACCAGCCGGCGAGCAGGCCGCGGCTGGCTTCGTGCAGCGCGTCGCCACGGCCGATCCGGGCGCTGGCGATGCCGGCGCTGCCGAGCTGGCGGTCGAGCTCGCCCTTGCCGGGCAGGCGCAGGCTGCGGTCGATGCCGACGTCCCATTCGTTGTAGCGGGCGTCGGGCGTGCCGCGCACGCGGCGCTGCTGGTCGGTGAGGCGCACGGTCCATTCGTGGGTGCCGGCGGCGAGGCGCCGGCTGCGGGCTTCCTCGGCGTCGATCAGCGAGCCGGCGGCGCGCACCGCGGGGCTGCCGCGCAGGGCGTCCTCGACCTGCGCGCGGAGCGGCAGGTCGGGGGCGTCGGCGGCCTGCTGCGCGAAGGCGCCGAGCGGCAGCAGCGCGAGGAGGGCGGCCAGCAGGGGTGTCGGCTTCATGCGAGCCTCCCGCTGGCGAGGGTCGGGATCATCCAGTAGAACACGCGGCCGGTGGCGAAGTGCTGGCGCAGGATGGCGAGCAGCGATTCGGCGGCGTCCTGCGGTACGACGAGCTGCACCCGGCTGTAGGCGGCGCGGCCGCGCACGTGTTCGGCGGTGTCGGTGAAGGTCACCCGCTGGCCGTGGCCTTCGACCTTGACGGTGGTGAAGCCGGGGGCGAGGTCGGGGTATTCGAGCAGGGTCTCGATCAGCGCATCCTCGATTTCGAGCGGCATCACGAGGGTCAGGACGACGGTGGGGGCGGTGGCGGCGTTCATGGGGCGGTGGCGGAGGTGATGCCGAAGTGGCGGTACAGCAGCGGCAGCAGCAGCAGAGTGAGGGCGGTGGCGCTGAACAGGCCGCCGATGACGACGATGGCCAGCGGGCGCTGGACTTCGGAGCCGGGGCCGCTGGCGAAGAGCAGCGGCACCAGACCGAGGGCGGCGATGTTGGCGGTCATCAGCACCGGGCGCAGGCGGCGGCGGGCGCCTTCGACGACGACTTGGCCGATCGGCATGCCGCGGGCGTGGAGCTGGTTGAAGTAGCTCACCATCACCACGCCGTTGAGTACCGCGATGCCGAGCAGCGCGATGAAGCCGACCGAGGCCGGCACCGACAGGTATTCGCCGGACAGCGCCAGCGCGAAAATGCCGCCGACCATCGCAAAGGGAACCATCGCCAGCACCAGCAAGGTCTGGCGGATCGAGCCGAAGGTGGAGAACAGCAGCACGAAGATCAGGCCGAGGGCGACCGGCACCACCACGCCGAGACGCGCGGCGGCGCGCTGCTGGTT
>SSSX01000681.1 GCA_015657735.1 Zoogloeaceae bacterium | reverse complement strand
GCCGGGCTGTCGTGCAGATAGGCGATCAGGTCGGTCAGCGTCGCCACCGCCAGCACCGGAATCCCGAAGGTGTCGCGCACCTCCTGCACCGCCGACAGGCTGCCGGTGCCGCGCTCCATCCGGTCGAGGGCGATCACCACCGCCGACGGCGTGGCGCCATGGGCGCGGATGATGTCGACCGACTCGCGCACCGAGGTGCCGGCAGAGATCACGTCGTCGAGGATCGCCACCCGGCCGGCCAGCGGCGCGCCGACCAGCGTGCCGCCCTCGCCGTGATCCTTGGCTTCCTTGCGGTTGAAGCAGAACGGCAGGCTGTGGCCGCGCTCGGCCAGCCGCATCGCGGTGCCGGCGACCAGCGGGATGCCCTTGTAGGCCGGGCCGAACAGCATGTCGCAGGGCAGGTCGGCGGCCACCAGCGTGCGCGCGTAAAAATCGCACAGCTGACCAAACGACGCGCCATCGTTGAACAGGCCGGCGTTGAAGAAATAAGGGGAAAGGCGCCCCGCCTTGGTGACGAACTCCCCAAACCTCAAGACGCCCTTGTTGCAGGCAAGCTCGATGAAATCGCGACTGAAATTCACGGTGTTTCCAAAAATATAGACCAAGTTACACAAAATGTTACGCGTCGTGACCGTCAACCTCAACGGCATCCGCTCCGCGAGCGTGAAAGGTTTCCTCTCCCGGCGCAACCCAAAAAATGCCGATATCGTGTGCGCGCGGAAATTGGCGGCCCGAATCCCCGGCCTGGCGCCGGAGATCGGCAACCCCGGCATATCCAGGGGCCACTTTCACCGCGCCGAAAGGAAAGGGTGGCGCGGCGTCGGCAGCGCCTCCCACCGACCACCCGACCGCGCCGTGGAAGGACCGGGCCAAGCCGAATTCGCTGCCGGGGGCCGCTTCATGCACCTCTTCCTGCCGCGCGCCAGTGGCGGCGTTGGCATCGTCTGCGGCGGCTGGAAGAGCGCCCGGCAGGCCATGGCGGCTCGACCACCCGATCATTTAAGAGACCGGCATTCGTAATCCACCGTGAGCGGCGCGTGATCGGAGAATTTGCGCTCCTTGTAGATTGCCGATGCGCGTGCGGCACACGCGATTCCAGCCGTCGCGACATGGAGGTCGATTCGCCACCCCACATTTTTCGCGTACGCGGCGCCGCGATTGCTCCACCACGTATAACCCTCGTCACCCGCCTCGGGGTAGAGGCTACGGTACACATCGGTCCAGCCGCTTGCATAGAGTTTGTCCAGCCATGCGCGCTCTTCGGGCAGGAACCCGCTATTCTTCAAATTTCCTTTCCAATTCTTCAAGTCGATGGGGCAGTGAGCGATATTCCAGTCACCACAGACGATGAATTCACGTCCTTCTGCGCGTAGTGAATCCAGGACGGGGAAAAATTCCGCCAGGAACTCGAATTTGGCCTGCTGCCGTTCCGGAGAAGAAGACCCCGACGGCACATAGACCGAAACAACCGACAGGTCTCCGAAATCGGCCCTGATGAACCGCCCCTCGGCGTCGAATCCGGCGTGTCCAATTCCTTCAACGATTCTGTCCGGCTCGCGACGGCAATAGATGCCGACGCCCGAATAACCTTTCTTCTCGGCGTAGTGAAAAAAACCCCGGTATCCATCGGGATTCCTCATCTCGTCGGTGAGGTCTGCTGCCTGGGCTTTCAATTCCTGGACGCAAACCACATCGGCGTTCGCAGTTTTCAGCCATTCAAAAAAACCCTTGTTCGAGGCGGATCGGACGCCGTTAAGATTTGCAGAAGTGATTCGAAGCATTTTGAAATGTAAACCAATTATTTATGGATCAAGTCCGACAGCGCTTGAATTAATGCCCGCTGTTTTTTACAAAAAAGAACGACAACTGCGACCTTCAGGCCCAGCGGGATCTGCGGTGGCCGTAGCGGTACGCGTCACCTTTGCCCCCACGCAATTGCGGATGGCGAGCCAAGCCGCAGCCGTGGTGCTGACTCCATTGGCGCGGCACGCGCATCAAGGCCGCGACGCAACTTGGCTGGCGCCCTCGCCGCCACGAGCTGGCTCTGTGTTTGGTGGTAGAAATTATCACGCTATTGGAAGCATGGGGGCCAGTCGCGCCTCGTCGGGCAGTCGATGCAATGCCATGAACCACCCGGGCGCGTAGCGACCGGCAGGACCATTCGAGCACGACAGCAATAACCGGATCGCCGGATGCACAGGCCAGCGGACACTACGCTTCACCCCCCCGACCTGAGGGGGGGCTGCCCGGCCGATTTCTGCCAACCTCCAAGCTGTATTTCAATGAATATCGCGAGGAGAACTCCATGTCCTTTGATGCCGTCAATGTCACGCCGCACGCCTACAGCTACCCGCTCCTGATCAAGCAGTTGCTCCATTCGGCGCTGGCTGTGTCGAAGGATCAGGAGATTGTTTATCGCGACAGCGTGCGCATTTCCTATCAGGAGTTCAGGCGGCGTATTGGCCGGCTGGCCAATGCCCTGCATGCCCAGGGAGTCGGGCCGGGGAATACGGTGGCCGTGATGGATTGGGATAGCCACCGCTATCTGGAATGTTTCTTTGCCGTTCCGATGATGGGGGCGGTGCTGCAGACGGTCAATATCCGTCTTTCGCCGGAGCAGATTCTCTACACGCTGAATCACGCCAGGGCCGATATCGTGCTGGTGAATGCGGAATTCATTCCGATGCTGGCGATCATCAGGGAGCAGCTCGAGACGGTCAAGAAGTTCATCCTGATCAGCGACGACGGCAGTGAAATGGCCTCGTTCAAGGTGCCTTTTGCGGGCGAGTACGAATCCTTGCTGGCCGCCCAGTCGGCTGACTACGATTTCCCCGACTTCGACGAGAACACCCGCGCGACGACCTTTTACACGACGGGAACGACGGGCTTGCCGAAGGGCGTCTATTTCAGTCATCGCCAACTGGTGCTGCATACCCTGGCGGCCGCGACCCATCTGGGGTCCGCCCCGAAGCAGGGGCGCTTCCATCGCGACGACGTCTATATGCCGATCACCCCGATGTTCCATGTCCATGCCTGGGGGCTGCCTTACGTCGCCACCATGCTCGGCGTGAAGCAGGTCTATCCGGGGCGTTATGCGCCGGACAACCTGGCGAAGTACATCCGCGACGAAAAAGTGACGTTCTCGCATTGCGTGCCGACGATCCTGCACATGCTGCTGTCGAGCGAAGCCGCCAGGGACGTCGATTTTTCCAACTGGAAAGTCATCATC
This sequence comes from Zoogloeaceae bacterium, assembly GCA_015657735.1. Classification (GTDB taxonomy): domain Bacteria; phylum Pseudomonadota; class Gammaproteobacteria; order Burkholderiales; family Rhodocyclaceae; genus Zoogloea. Next base: position 2,836 of record SSSX01000681.1, on the reverse strand, counting down.
GGCGGCTCCGCTTTCCCGAAGGGCATGGCCACCATGGCACTGGCCCGCGGCATCGATGCCTTTGCCGGCTATGGCATGTCGGAAACCTGCCCGATGCTGACGATTGCCCGGGTGGCCTCCGATGTCGATGACGACAATCTCGATCAGCAGGCCGATCAGCGCATCCGGACCGGCTATCCGATTCCCCTGGTCGATCTGCGTACGGTCGATGGCAACATGATCGATACGCCGCACGATGGCAAGACCTCCGGCGAAATCGTCGTCCGCGCCCCGTGGCTGACCATGGGCTACCTGCACAATCCGGCGGCCTCCGACGATCTGTGGGCCGGCAGCCGCCTGCATACCGGCGACATCGGCGTGATCGACGGCAAGGGCTGCCTGCAGGTCACCGACCGCCTGAAGGATGTGATCAAGACTGGCGGCGAGTGGGTTTCGTCGCTGGAACTGGAAAACATCATTTCGCAGCATCCGGCGGTCAGCGAGGTCGCCGTCATCGGCATCAAGGACGACAAGTGGGGTGAGCGCCCGCTGGCGCTGGTCGTGCTCAAGGAAGGCTGCGAGGCGACGACGGACGACATCAAGGGCATCGTCAAGAACTTCGCCGAGGACGGACAGATCTCGCGCTATGCGATTCCCGAGCAGGTGCGCTTCGTCGCCACGCTGGCGCGGACCAGCGTCGGAAAGATCAACAAGAAGGCCATTCGCGAAGAGATCGGCTCCTGACGGCCGGATCGGGGGAGGCGGGCGTGACCCGGTTGCCGATAAGGACAGCCGCCGTCCGCGGAGCCGGAGCGACGGGGGCGCAGATCGGCCGACCGCCGAGCGCCACCTATCGCACTGTCGATGCGGTCGGCCTCGATACCTTCGCCGCGGGCGCCCGGCGACCGGTGCCGCCAGCCCCGCAGTCGCCGCGATCCTCGACGGGCGCGATCTGAAAACCCGCTTTGCGCGTTTGCGCGAATCGGCGGAACCACAGGCGCAGTTCGGCCGGGCCATGTTCCGCGATGTATTCCATTACGCGGCCGTGCAGCTGGAAAGCGTTGCCGATATTGACGCCGGCATCCGCACTGCCGGCGTTTTTGAACAAATTCAGACAAACAACAGAAGGAGAACCGCACTATGAGCGACTACACAGCACCCGTCAGAGACATGCGTTTCGTCATGGACGAAATCGTCGGCCTGAGCGAGATCGCCGGCCTGCCCGGCTACGAGGAGGCGACGCCGGACATGGCCGATGCCATCCTCGAAGAAGCGGCCAAATTCACCGGCGAGGTTCTCGCGCCGCTCAACCGGCGCGGCGACACCGAGGGCTGCAAACTGGGGCCGCAGGGCGTGGTCACGCCCGAAGGCTGGAAGGAGGCCTACAAGGCCTTCTGCGAAGGTGGCTGGAATGGCCTTGGCGCGCCGGCCGAGTTCGGCGGCCAGGGCCTGCCGGAAACCTTCGGCATCGCCGTCAAGGAAATGGCCTCGTCGGCCAACCTCGCGTTCTCGCTGTGCTCGGTGCTCACCGGCGGTGCGATTGCCGCCTTGCTGACCTGTGCCAACGATGAATTGAAGGCCACCTATCTCGAAAAGATGATTGCCGGCGAATGGTCCGGCACGATGAACCTGACCGAGCCGAACGCCGGCTCCGACCTCGCCCTGATCCGCTCGCGCGCCGAGCCGCAGGCCGACGGCAGCTATCGCATCTTCGGCCAGAAGATTTTCATCACCTACGGCGACCACGACATGACGGACAACATCGTCCACCTCGTGCTGGCCCGTCTGCCCGACGCGCCGCCCGGAGTGCGTGGCATTTCGCTGTTCCTGGTGCCGAAGTTCCTGGTCAATGCGGACGGATCGCTGGGCGCGCGCAACGACGCCCACTGCGTTTCGATCGAGCACAAGCTTGGCATCCACGGCAGCCCGACCTGCGTGCTGGCCTTTGGCGATCACGGCGGTGCGGTCGGTTATCTGCTCGGCGAAGCCAACCGCGGTCTCGAGTACATGTTCATCATGATGAACGATGCCCGTCTTGGCGTCGGCCTGCAGGGTGTCGCCATCGCCGAACGCGCCTACCAGCAGGCGCTGGGCTACGCCCGCGAACGCCAGCAGGGGCGCGATGCGGTAACCGGCGAGGCGCTGGTCACCATCGACCGCCATCCCGATGTGCGCCGCATGCTGATGTTGATGAAGTCGCGCGTCGAAGCCTGTCGCGCCGTGACCTACTACGCCGCCGGCCTGCTCGACCGGGCGCATGCCGGGCCGGATGCCGAGCAGAAGCAGCGCGACCTGTTCCTGGCGGAGTTCATGATTCCGATCGTCAAGGGCGGCGGCACCGAAATGGGCATCGAGGTGACCTCCCTCGGCATTCAGGTGCACGGCGGCATGGGCTTCATCGAGGAAACCGGCGCCGCGCAGCACTGGCGCGATTCGCGCATCACCACCATTTACGAAGGCACCACCTGCATCCAGGCCAACGACCTGATCTTCCGCAAGCTGATGCGCGATAAGGGCGCCACCGCCGAGGTCGTCTTCGCCGAAGTGGCGGCCACCGCCAATGCCCTGTCGGCCTCGGCGCGCCCCGAGCTGCAGGCCATCGGCGAGCGCCTGAGCGCCTCGTTGCCGGCCTGGGTCAAGACCACCGAGTGGCTGCTGGCCAATGCGAAGAATGGCGTGTCCGGCGTGTTGACCGCCGCCGTGCCGTATCTGCAGATGGCGACCGGCGTCTGCGGCGGCTGGCTGATGGGCAAGGCGGCCCTGGCTGCAGCGGCGTATCTGGACAAGGGCGACGGCGACGCGCGCTTCTACCGCAACAAGATCGCCACGGCCCGCTTCTACGCCGACCAGATTCTTC
>SSSX01000680.1 GCA_015657735.1 Zoogloeaceae bacterium | reverse complement strand
CGCCCGATATCCAGGGCCTGCCCCTGTTTGGAGGAGAGCGTGTTCATTGCCCCCTCCCCTCGCCGCTGCCGTTCGATGCGGCAACGTGATGGCCTGTATTGCCGATGCAGCGCCGGGATACGACCCCCACGCTACGGTATGTCACTCGGTTTGCTTTCATGGCGGTCATCCTCCTGTTGTATTTGTCGTCCCGAACAGTTGAAGCGCACTGCCGGGTACCACAGGAGAGCAGACTAATCGCCTTGTTAAATCGATGAAACGGATCTAACCTATCTTACAAATAGATGGCATCTATACAATGAATCAGATCGACCTCAACCTCATCCGCGTGTTCGTCGCGATCTATGAAACGCAAAGCGCCACGGCGGCGGCGGAACAGCTCAACATCACCCAACCTACAGTCAGCTATGGCCTTGGGAAGCTGCGAGAGGCGCTGTCGGACCATCTGTTTGTCCGCGATCGACGCAGTCTGAAGCCGACACCCCGCGCGAACATGCTCTATCCAAGGTTTCGAGACGCGCTCAACAGCATCGGCAACGCGATCGAGGAAACCCAGAGCTTCGATCCCCGGACGGACTCGCGTGTCTTCAGCATCGCGATGACGGACATCGGGAGCTTGTACTTTCTGCCCTCGCTCGAAGCGGACTTCCAGGAAAAGGCGCCCAGCATCGGCGTCGAGATCCGCCAGGTACAAGTGGATGAAATCGTCGATCAGCTGTCGTCGGGCCGCCTCGACGCCGCGGTCGGCAATCTGCCTTCATTGCGCGGCCAGACGCGCAGCGCGGTGATCTTCCGGGAGCACTACGTCTGTCTCGTCGGCAAGAAGCAGGCCCTTGCCATGGGAGAGATGACGATGGACACCTTTCTCGCCAGTCGTCACGTGGCGGTGTCCTCGACCTATTCCGGCCACCGGCTCGCCGAAGACGCCCTGCAAGACCTGGGCATCTCGCGCCGCATCGTCGTGCGGACCCCCTACTACACGGCCCTGCCGCTGCTGATCTCCAACAGCGATCTGATCGTCCTGCTGCCATCCCGAATCGCCAGAATCTTTGCCAGCCAGACCGACGTCGTGGCCATGCCGGCCCCGATGGATCTGCCTGAATTCGATGTCCGGATGCATTGGCATCGACGCCACGAGACAAGTCCGGCGTTGCTGTGGCTGCTGGAACGCATCGAGTCCGTCAGCCGGTCGCTCTGACGATGGGGCTCTCCGAGCCTGACGCGCGGGCTTGCCGGGCTCAAGGATCGGCCCGCCGCAGGCAGCGGACCGATTTCCACGTGCTTTGCTGGCCGGGCTCAGAAGCCGTAGCTGATCACCCCCACCAGTTTGCTCACCTGATTCACGCCAAAGCGGTTGTCGCCGCCGATGATCCCCTGCACGGTCCACGTCAGACCGGTGTCGCTGATCGGCCGCGACAGCCCGAGGACGAGATGACGGAAGCCGTCGCCGATCGGCGCCTTGCCGGCGAAGCAGCCATTGACGACAAAGGCCGTGCCGGCCGCGCAGGAGGTTCCGCTGGCGGCATCAACGGTGCCGAGATACTTGCCTTCCCGGGCGTAGGTGTACCAGCCGAGGCTGGCGGTAAAGGTCAGTTCGGCCGGCAGCGGGCGAGTGTAGTTGAGCGTCCAGTAGGTGTCGCCGCGGTTGCCCCACACGGTGTCGTTGAGCAGGGTCTGCGCGTTCAGCGCATATTCCTGCCAGGCCACGCCGAGCTTGGTTTCGGTGGCGTTGGCGTGACGGCCGTTGATGTAGTAGTAGGCGGTCAGGCCCAGGGTGTAGGACAGCTCGCCGAGCTTGCCGGTGTAGCCGCCGTAGAAATCGTTCTCGACCGACTTGCCATCCTGAAAGTCGTTGACGGCGACACTGCCGGTCGCCGCGTACTGGTCGTGGGAGCGGCCCAGTTGTTTGTACGAGTAGTTGATCGCCGACGCCCAATAGCCCAGGTAGAAGCCGCTTTGGTGGGTGAAGTCGGCCCCCCATTGGGGCGTGATCCGATCCGACTCGGGCGCGTCGGCACCACGGTTTCCCAGACCGGGCTTGACGTTTCCGTAGGTCGTCGTCGCGCCACGCAGATAGTAGCGGCTGGCAAGATCCAGGTGTCCGGTCAGGCTGTAGGGGGCCGCGGCTTCGTCGGCGGCGAAGACGGGGCTGGCGAGGAGGAACAGGGCGCACACCGACCCTGCGATGGCTTTATCAAGCATCACGAGATAAGACTCCGATTGAGGTTCCGGATATGCGCGCCCTCCGCCAAGCACGAAGCGGACCAGCTCGCGGCGGGCGGCGATACCGCGCCGACTTGCATATACATGCGACGCAATCCGGCCCGCCCCACCCGGGAGCAGACGCTCACGCGGACGATGCACCCATAGCGTGCCGGCGCGCTCAGCGGCGCCCTATTGCAGTGCGCAAACGCGAGCCGCGACGACCAGCCGCCGCTCCCGACGCCGCACACTCCCCTCGACGAGGCCCTGCCCGGGCCTGCGGCAGCAAGGCATCGGCTGAATCGGCCACAAAGCTGGCATGGCCATTGCTTTGCATCGGGGGAGAGGGAGCGGATCGTGCTGCATCGCATTCGCTTCATCGAAGGGTGGCTAGGGTTCCGGTCCCGTTTCGGATATGCGCACATATCGGGGGATGTCTGGTCCGAGAGCTGCCGGCTACGCCAGGCCGTGCAGGCATGTCGTGGCTCCACGGAGGGATAAAAGCCCGGGAGGAACGCTTTGGATGAAGCGCCCTCTCGCCCGTTTTCTCCCAACCACAGGAGCCCTGCATGTACCAGATCGACACCCGCCGCGTTTGTTCGACCGTCCTCCGCGACACGCGCGCCACCACTGCCTCATCCCTCCTCAAGCGCCTCAAGACCACCCTCGCCGTGCTCGGCCTGGGCTCTGCGCTCCTCTGCGCGCCGGCGCCGGCCCTCGCCGAAGTCAAGGTCGGCGTGTCCGACTGGCCGGGCTGGGTCGCCTGGTACGTGGCCGAACAGAAGGGCTTCTTCAAAAAGTACAAGGCCGACGTGAAGCTGGTGTGGTTCGCCAACTACACGGATTCCATCTCCGCGCTGTCGTCCGGCCAGCTCGACGCCAACTGCCAGACCTGGTCCGACACCATGGGTCCGCTGGCCAAGGGCGTGCCGGTCAAGGCGGTGCTGGTCAATGACAACTCCGCCGGCAACGACGCGCTGATGGTCAGCGACAAGGTCAAGAGCTTCGCCGACCTGAAGGGCAAGCGCATCGCCCTCGAGGAGTTCAGCATCTCCCACTTCGTGCTGGCCACCGCGCTGGCCCGGAACGGCCTCACCCAGAAGGACGTGAAGGTGGTGAACCTGTCCGCCGGCGACGCCGCGGCGGCATTCATGTCCGGCCGCGTGGACGCCGCCGTGGTGTGGAACCCGTGGGTCTCGCAGATCGAGAAGAGCGGCAAGGGCAAGCCGCTGTTCACGTCGAAGGACATGCCCGGCCTGATCCCCGACCTGCTGGTGGCCCAGGACAAAGCCATCAAGACCAAGCACAAGGACCTGGTCGGCATGATCCGGGCCTGGTTCGACACCGAGAAGTTCATCCGCGACAACCCCGACGAAGCGGCGAAGATCATGTCCAAGGTGGTCGGCATGAAGCCCGACGACTACAAGGTCTTCCTGCCCGGCACGCACTTCTTCGACGCGGCCGCCAACCAGACGGCGCTGACGCCGGCCGACGCCCGCTCGCTGCAGGCCGTCGCCCCGACCATCGCGGCCTTCCTGCTCGACAAGAAGCTGATCGAAGGGAAGCCCGACGCCGCCAGGGGCATCGACGCCAGCCTGCTCGCCGAAGCCCTCGGCAAGTGAGGCGGTCATGAGCGCTAGCAAGCGAGCCCGCGGGAGCGGCGGCTCCCTGTGGCAGATCCGCGCCGCCATCGACCCGCGCCAGTACTGGCTGCTGGCCCTGGCGGGGCTGGTCGCGCCGCTCGTCGTGTGGCTGGCGGCGAGCCACCTGGACGGCATCGACAAGGTCTTCCTGCCCGGCCCGGCCGACGTGCTGACCCGTATCTGGAGCTGGGCCAGCGACGACGATCTGACCGCCGACGTGGCGATCAGCACCTGGCGCGTGGTGGCCGGGTGGGCACTGTCGGCCGCCATCGCCTTGCCGCTGGGGCTGTTCATCGGCAGCTACCGGGCGGTGCAGGCGCTGCTGGAACCCCTCACCGACTTCATCCGCTACATGCCGGCGGTGGCCTTCATCCCGCTGGTCATGCTGTGGGTCGGCATCGAGGAAGGTTCCAAGGTGGCCATCATCTTCATCGGCACCTTCTTCCAGATGGTCCTGATGATCGCCGAGGACGTACGCCGGGTGCCGCTGGCGCAGATCGAGGCGGCCCAGACCATGGGCGCCACCCGCGGCGAGATTCTCGAGAAGGTGATCGTTCCGTTTGCCAAGCCGGCCCTGCTCGACACCCTGCGGGTCACCATGGGCTGGGCGTGGACCTACCTGGTGGTGGCCGAACTGGTCGCCGCCAACTCCGGCCTCGGCTACGCGGTGCTCAAGGCCCAGCGCTTCCTGCAGACCGACAAGATCTTCGCCGGCATCCTGCTGATCGGCCTGATCGGCCTGCTGATCGACCAGAGCTTCCGCCTGATCCATCGCAAGGCCTTCCCCTACCTCGCCGGGAGACAGCGATGACTGCCAGCATCGACATCCGCGACGTCGCCAAGACCTTCGGCCACGGTGCCCGCGCCATCCACGCGCTGGAGGGCGCGAACCTGACGATCCGGCCCAACGAGTTCGTCACCTTCGTCGGCGCCTCGGGCTGCGGCAAGTCCACGCTGCTGCGCATGATCGGCGGCCTCGAAAGCCTCAGCCGCGGCAGCATCGCGGTGAACGGCCAGCCCATCGGCGGCCCCGGCGTGGACCGGGCCATGGTGTTCCAGCACTACAGCCTCTACCCCTGGCTGACGGTGGCCGACAACGTGCGCTTCTGCCGCCAGCTCAAGGCCCACACCCGCGACCGGACCTCCGCCGACGTCGAGAAGGCCGCCGGCCGCGCCGACGCCCTGATCCGCCTGATGGGCCTGTCCCACGTCGCCCATGCCTACCCGAGCCAGCTCTCCGGCGGCATGCAGCAGCGGGTGGCGATCGCCCGCGCGCTGATGAGCCGGCCGCCGATCCTGCTGATGGACGAACCGTTCGGCGCGCTCGACGCCCAGACCCGCGAGGTGATGCACGACCTGATCCGCCACGTCCATCGCATCGAGGGCAGCACCATCGTCTTCGTCACCCACGACGTGGAAGAGGCCATCTACCTCGGCCAGCGCATCGTGCTGATGGCCCCCCGCCCCGGCCGCATCGACACCCTCTACGACGTGCCCCTGCCCACCGAGCGGCACCAGGACATGAAGCTCGCCCCCGCGTTTCTCGCCTTGAAGCGCGCGATCCTGGAACGCATCCGCGAGACCTCCGGCATGAAAACCGACCTCGAGCAGCTCGCCCGCCTCAATGCGGACGCCGCTGCCACCGCCATGGAATGACAATCATGAACACCCTGCTCACCCCCACCGACGACGTCGACGTGGATACCCGCTGGCAGCAGCTCGCCGCCGACCTGCCCGACGAGCGCATCCTGTTTTCCGACGTGATTCCCGGCGGCTGCCACTGGTCGTGGCGGCTGCCCCGGGGCACCACCCTGCGCCTGGTGACCCAGGGCGGCGGCGCCAACCTGTCGATGGTGCTGTACCACGCCCGCAACACGCTCGAGCGCTACAACATGCCCGACTCCCTCAAGGCCCAGCACACCGCCCACTACCACCGCGGCCATGTGCTGATGAGCGACATGGGCTGCGCGATGGCCTCGATCACCGCCGACACGCTGGGCTGGCACGACCCGCTGGGCCTGCTGCTGGACGCTCCGCGCATGCACGAGAAATACGGCCAGCACCCCTACCAGCAGTATCGCAACGGCATGTACCGCGCCGGCCGCGACGGCCTGCTCATCGAGATCGGCAAGCACGGCCTCGGTCGCCGCGATCTGGTGGCGCCGGTCAATTTCTTCAGCAAGGTCAGCGTGGACGCGGAGGGCCGCTTCCGCTTCCAGCCCGACCACGCCCCCGCCGGCAGCATGGTCGAGCTGCGCCTCGACATGGACGCGATCGTCGCCGTGTCGGCGGCGCCCCACCCGCTCGACCCGCGCCCCGACTACGCCCCGGCCGCGGTGGGCATCGTCGCCTGGCGCTCGGGCCCGGCCGCAGCCGACGACGTGTGCCGCCGCTTCCGCCCGGAAGGCGCCCGCGCCCTGCACAACACCGACCTGCAATACCTGGCCTGAGGAGACCGCCATGACCGCCACCGCCATCCGCCTCCGCGAGAGCGCCCTCGACCCGGCCCAGGCCATCGCCAATGTCGTGCTGCCCGCCGGCGAGCCCTGGCTGCACGAAGTGAAACAGGGGCAGACCCTGCGCATCGTCGACCTCGAAGGCAATCAGGCCGCCGACGTGATCTTCTACAACCGCCACGACACCGACGAGCACTACAGCGTCACCGCCACCCTGCTGCACCAGGGCGGCATCTACCTCACCACCGGCTCGGTGCTGATGAGCAGCGAAGGCCGGCCGATGCTGACCCTCGTCGCCGACACCTGCGGCCGCCACGACACCCTCGGCGGAGCCTGTGCCGCCGAGAGCAACACGGTGCGCTACGCGCTGCACAAGAAGTATATGCACAGCTGCCGCGACAACTACCTGCTGGCGATCCAGCACTCCGACTCCGGTCTCACCAAGGCCGACCTGGTGCCCAACGTCAATTTCTTCATGAACGTGCCGGTCACCGGCGACGGCGGCCTCAAGTTCGACGACGGCGTGTCGGGCCCCGGCAAATACGTCGAGCTGCGCGCCGAGATGGATTTGTGGGTGCTGGTCTCCAACTGCCCGCAGCTCAACAACCCCTGCAACGCCTACAACCCGACCCCGGTGCAGTTCCTGATCTGGAACTGATCCGCAGCAGCACGCTTCCGGCACTCGCCGGCCCCCGGGACGACCCGGGCGGACAGGATGACCGGGCGGGACGACCCGCCCCTCTCATCGAGAGCCCATACCATGTTCAGCAAAGTCCTGATCGCCAACCGGGGGGCCATTGCCTGCCGGGTGATCCGCACCCTCAAGAAGCTCGGCATCGCCTCGGTGGCGGTGTATTCCGAAGCCGATGCCGACTCCCTGCACGTCAGCCTGGCCGACGAGGCGGTGTGCATCGGCCCGGCCCCCGCCGCCGAAAGCTACCTCAAGGCTGAGCGCATCCTGGAGGCCGCCCGCGCCACCGGCGCCCAGGGTATCCATCCAGGTTATGGCTTCCTGTCCGAAAACCCGGATTTCGCCGATACCTGCGAGGCCGCCGGCATTGCCTTCATCGGCCCGACCCGCGCCCAGATGCTGGCCTTCGGCCTCAAGCACACCGCCCGCCAGCTGGCCGAACAGGCCGGCGTGCCGCTGCTGCCCGGCAGCTCCCTGCTCGCCGACGCCGACGAAGCGCGCCGCGAGGCCGCCCGCATCGGCTACCCGGTGATGCTCAAGAGCACCGCCGGCGGCGGCGGCATCGGCATGCGCCTGATCGACACCGAAGCCGGACTGGACGAGGCCTACGTCTCGGTGGACCGTCTGGCCCGCGCCAACTTCAAGGAGGCCGGTATCTACCTCGAGAAGTACGTCACCGCCGCCCGCCACATCGAGGTGCAGGTTTTCGGCGACGGTCAGGGCCGCGTGCTGGCGCTGGGCGAACGGGACTGCTCGGTGCAGCGCCGCAACCAGAAGGTCATCGAGGAGACGCCGGCCCCCGGCCTGTCCGCCGCCCAGCGCGCCAGCCTCGCCGCCACCGCCGTGCGCCTGATGGAATCCGTCGCCTACCGCTCGGCCGGCACGGTCGAATTCGTGATGGATGCCGACAGCTGCGCGTTCTACTTCCTGGAGGTCAACACCCGCCTGCAGGTCGAGCATGGCGTCACCGAGGAAGTCACCGGCACCGATCTGGTCGAGTGGATGGTACGGCTCGCCTCCGGCGATCTGGAGCTGCCCGCCACCGCGCCGCAGCCGCGCGGCGCCGCCATCCAGGTGCGCCTCTATGCCGAAGACCCGGCCAAGAACTTTCAGCCCTCGTCCGGCCTGCTCACCGAAGTGCGCTTCCCCGACGGCGTGCGGGTCGAAACCGCCGTCGCCACCGGCTCCGAAGTGCCGCCGTACTACGACCCGATGGTGGCCAAGCTGATCGTCCATGCAGACACCCGCGAAGCCGCCACCGACAGGCTGATCGCCGCGCTGGACGCCACCCGCGTGCATGGCATCGAAACCAACCGGGCCTACCTGCGCCAGATTCTCGATGGCGAGGTGTTCCGCGCCGGCCGCCAGACCACCCGCTACCTCAGCCGCTTCGACTACCGCCCGACCACCGTCGACGTGCTGGAAGCCGGCGTGCAGACCTCGGTGCAGGACTGGCCCGGCCGCGTCGGTTACTGGGACGTCGGCGTGCCGCCGTCCGGCCCGATGGACGACCTCGCCCTGCGCGCCGCCAACCGCCTGGTCGGCAACCCGGAAGGCGCCGCCGGCCTGGAATGCACGATGAGCGGCCCGACCCTGCGCTTCAACTGCGACACGCTGATCGCCCTCACCGGCGCGCCCACCGCGGCCACCCTCGACGGCCAGCCCATCGCCTTCTGGCAGGCGCACCCGGTCAAGGCCGGCGCCACGCTCAAAATGGGCACCGTCATCGATACCGGCTGCCGCAGCTACCTGGCGGTGGCCGGCGGCATCGACGTGCCCGACTACCTGGGCAGTCAATCCACCTTCACCCTCGGCCAGTTCGGCGGCCACGCCGGGCGCTGCCTGCGCCTCGGCGACGTGCTGGCGATCCGGCCCACCGCCGCCCAGCCCGCGCGGCTCGACCTGCAGCCGCCCGCCTACGGCCACCACTGGGAGGTCGCGGTGCTCTACGGCCCCCACGGCGCGCCGGGCTTCTTCACCGATCCCGACATCGCCAGCTTCTTCGCCACCGACTGGGAGATCCATTACAACTCCAGCCGCACCGGCGTGCGCCTGATCGGCCCCCGACCGCAGTGGGCGCGGGCCGACGGCGGCGAGGCCGGCCTGCACCCGTCCAACATCCACGACAACGCCTACGCCATCGGCGCCATCGACTTCACCGGCGACATGCCGGTGATCCTCGGCCCGGACGGCCCCAGTCTGGGCGGCTTCGTGTGCCCGGCGGTGGTGATCCAGGCCGACCTGTGGAAGCTCGGTCAGCTGCGCCCCGGCGACACGCTGCGCTTCGTGCCGGTCAGCGCCGCCAGCGCGGCGCGGCGGCTGGCTGACGCCGACGCAGCGCTGGCCGGTGCCGGCGCGCCCCTCGCGCCGCCGGTGATCGCCGAGCCGGACACCGTCACCACGCCGGTGCTGGCCGAGCTGCCGGCCGCCGGCGAGCGCCCGCGCGTGGTCTATCGCCAGGCCGGCGACGCCTACCTGCTGATCGAATACGGCCCGCTGGTGCTCGACCTGGAGCTGCGCTTCCGCGTGCAGGCGCTGATGGACTGGCTGAAGGCCCATCCCCGGCCGGGCATCGTCGACCTGACCCCCGGCATCCGCTCGCTGCAGGTCCATTTCGACGCCCGCCGCACCGACCGCGCCGCGCTGCTCGCCGCGCTGCAGGCCGCCGAGGATGCACTGCCCGCCATCGACGACATGCGCGTGCCGAGCCGCACGGTGTACCTGCCGCTGTCGTGGGACGACCCGGCCACCCGGCTGGCCATCGACAAATACATGCAGTCGGTGCGGAAGGACGCCCCGTGGTGCCCGTCCAACATCGAGTTCATCCGCCGCATCAACGGGCTGGACAGCATCGACGATGTGTACCGCACCGTCTTCGAGGCCAGCTACCTCGTGCTGGGCCTCGGCGACGTGTATCTCGGCGCGCCGGTAGCCACGCCCATCGATCCGCGCCACCGCCTGGTCACCACCAAGTACAACCCGGCGCGCACCTGGACGCCCGAGAACGCGGTCGGCATCGGCGGCGCCTACATGTGCGTGTATGGCATGGAAGGCCCGGGCGGCTACCAGTTCGTCGGCCGCACGGTGCAGATGTGGAACCGCTGGAACCACGGCGCGCGCGGCACCGAGCAGTTCGACCAGCCCTGGCTGCTGCGCTTCTTCGACCAGGTGCGCTTCGTGCCGGTGAGCGAGGACGCGCTGCTGCAGCTGCGCCGGGACTTCGCCGCCGGCCGCACCCGCCTGCGCATCGACGAAGGGGAGTTCCGCCTCGCCGACTACCGGCGCTTCCTGGCCGACAACGCCGAAGCCATCGCCGCGTTCAAGACCCGCCAGCAGGCCGCCTTCGAAGCCGAGCGCGAGCGCTGGAAGGCCGCCGGCCAGGCCGAGTACATCAGCGAAGCCGACATCGCCGCGGCGGCGGCCGACTCGGAGCTGGACCTGCCGGAAGGCGCCCAGCTGGTGGCCAGCTACGTCCCCGGCAACATCTGGAAGCTGCTCGTCGAACCCGGCCAGCACGTGAAGGCCGGCGACCCGCTGGCGGTCGTCGAATCGATGAAGATGGAATTCACCGTGACCGCCCCGGCCGACGGCGAGGTGCTCCAGCTGCTGTGCCGCGAAGCCAGCCCCGTCGCCGCCGGCCAGGATCTGCTGATCCTGCGCAGCGCCACCCACTGATTGCGGAGAGATGACCATGCTGCCCACCCGCCTCGACCTCGCCACGCTGGCCGCCGCCTACCGCGCCGGCCTCAAGCCGGGCGCCCTGTTCGCCGACCTTCGCGCCCAGGCCGCCGCCGACACCCACCACGCCTGGATCAGCCTGCTGCCGGAGGCCGAGCTGCTGGCCCGCGCCCGCGCGCTGGACGCGCACGATCCGGCCAGCCTGCCGCTCTACGGCGTGCCCTTCGCGGTGAAGGACAACATCGATCTGGCCGGCCTGCCGACCACCGCCGGCTGCCCCGATTTCGCCTACGCGCCCGCCGCCGACGCGGCGGTGGTGGCGCGCCTCGTCGCCGCCGGCGCGATCCCCCTCGGCAAGACCAACCTGGACCAGTTCGCCACCGGCCTCAACGGCACCCGCAGCCCGTACGGCGCGTGCCGCAACGCCTTCCAGCCCGACCACATCTCCGGCGGCTCCAGCTCCGGCTCGGCGGTCGCCGTGGCGGCCGGCCAGGTGAGCTTCGCGCTGGGCACCGACACCGCCGGCTCGGGCCGTGTGCCGGCCGCCTTCAACAATCTGGTCGGCCTCAAGCCGAGCTGCGGCCTGCTGTCGTCCACCGGCGTGGTGCCGGCCTGCCGCAGCCTCGACACGATCTCGATCTTCGCCCTCACCGCCGCCGACGCCGCCACGCTGTTCGGGCTTGCCCGCGGCTTCGACGCAACCGACGCCTACAGCCGCCCGGCCAAAGCCCACGGCCGACGCTTTCCGGCCGGCCAGCCGTTCCGCTTCGGCGTGCCGCGCCCGGACCAGCTGGCCTTCTTCGGCGACGCCCACAACGCCGGCCTGTTCGCCGCCGCCGCGGCCCGCCTGGAAGGCCTCGGCGGCACCGCGGTGGAGCTCGACTTCGAGCCCTTCCTGGAAACCGCGCGCCTGCTCTACGGCGGCCCGTGGGTCGCCGAGCGCTACCACGCCATCCGGGACTTCATCGAGCGCCAGCCGGAATCGGTCTTCCCGGTGACGCGGGCGATCACCCTGGGCGGAGCGACGGCCAGCGCCGTCGAAGCCTTCGACGCCCAGTACCGCCTGCGCACCCTCAAGCACCGCTGCGACGCCGCCTGGCAGCAGGTGGACCTGATCCTCACCCCGACCGCCGGCCATCACCCGACCATCGCGGCGGTGGACAGCGAGCCGATCCGCATCAACACCGAGCTGGGCTACTACACCAACTTCATGAACCTGCTGGATTACGCCGCGGTGGCGGTGCCCGCCGCCTTCCGCCCCGACGGCCTGCCCTTCGGCGTGACGCTGTTTGCGCCAGCACACCAGGATCTGCCGCTGCTCGAACTGGCCGCCCGCTGGCAGGCCGACACCAGCCTGCCGCTCGGCGCCACCGGCCAGCCGCTGCCGGCCCGGCCCTTCCCCGCCACGCCCGGCGCCGACGGCATGGTGCAGGTGGCCGTGTGCGGCGCCCATCTCTCCGGCCAGCCCCTCAACGGGCAGCTCACCCAGCGCGGCGGGCGCCTGCTGCGGGTCGTGCGATCGGCGCCGGAATACCGCTTCTATGCGCTCGCCGGCGGCCCTCCGCTGCGGCCCGGCATGGTCCGCGTGGCGGAGGACGGCGCCGCCGTCGAGATGGAGGTCTGGGAGCTGCCGGTCCGCCATTTCGGCAGCTTCGTCGCCGGCATCCCGGCGCCGCTCGGCATCGGCAAGGTCGCACTGGAGGACGGCAGCCAGGTGTGCGGCTTCATCTGCGAAAGCGGCGGCCTGGCCGGGGCCGAGGACATCACGCGGTACGGCGGGTGGAAAGCGTGGCTGGCACGGTGATGTGAGCCGGATTTTTTGACCCCCCGCGTTCCCCTTCCCGGCGCCGCCGGGGAACGCGGTCAGCCAGCCCGCTGCGAACGGATCAGCTCGATCAGGGCCCGCAGGCCGATCGGGATGTGGCGCCGTCCCGGGTAGTACAGGCACAGGCCGGGAAACGGCTGGCACCAGTCGTCGAGCAGCGTCACCAGCCGGCCCGTGGCCAGCTCGTCGACGATGAACAGTTCGGCCAGAAACCCCAGCCCGAGGCCGGCCCGCACCGCTTCGCGGATCACGCGCATTTCGCTGAAGACGAGGCGCGGAGGAATCGCCGCTTCGATCTTCCGTCCGTCCTTCTCGAGCTCCCATTGATACAGGCGGCCGTTGGCCAGACGCATCAGGACGCCCCGGTGGTGGGTCAAGTCGGCCGGCGCCTGCGGACGGCCGTGGCGTTCCAGATAGGCCGGGCTGGCGACGACGACCTGACGTATGGCGCCGGTCAAGGGCACCGAAATCATGTCCAGCGGCACGCTCTCGGTGAGGCGGATTCCCGCATCGAAGCCCTCGGCGACGATATCGATCAGCCGCGACTCGGTCACCACCTCCACGCGCATGGCCGGATAGCGTTCCGCGTATTCGCGCAGCAGCGGCTCAAAAAACATCATCGCGACTTCGGCCGGCGCGTTGATGCGCAGGGTGCCGCTGGGCATCTCGGGCAGGCTGCCGATCTCTTCGGTCGCGTGCAGGATTTCGGCCAGCGCCGGCGTGATGCGGTCGACGTAGCGTTGCCCGACGTCGGTCAGCGCGACGCTGCGCGTCGAGCGGTTGAAGAGCCGGGTTTGCAGCCGGTTTTCCAGACCGGCCACCGCATTGCTGACGGCCGTCGCCGACATGCCGAGTTCGCGGGCGGCGCCGCGAAAGCTGCGGCGGCGCGCCACCGCGACGACGATTTCCAGCTCCGTCAAACCCGTGCGATGCATCGATTGTTCCGATAGTCGTAACAGTCCGTGCACGATAAACCGGATTATCGGATCAGTACAGTCTTCCTATACTGGCGCTCATCCCATCTTCTTACCGGAGCGCAAACATGCAACGCATCGATACGATTTATATCAACGGCCAATTTGTCACCCCGCACGGGGAAGAATGGTTCGATCTGATCAACCCGTCGACCGAAGAAGCTATCGGTCAGGTGCGCCTGGCCGACGCCGAGGACTGCCGGCAGGCCATTGCGGCGGCCAGGGCGGCTTTCCCGGCATGGTCGCGGACCACGAAGGCCGAACGGATCGCCGCGCTGCGCCGCATGCACGCGGCGGTATCGTCCCGCGCGGCGGAACTGCGCGAGGCGCTCATCACCGAGTATGGCGCGCCTGCGTCGCAGGCCGGCTGGATGGTCGGCTTTCCGGCCGACGCCATCGCGGCAAGCATCGTGGCGCTGGAGAACTTCGAGTTCACCGAAACCGCCGGCACGGCGCAGGTGATCCATTCGCCGCTCGGCGTGGCGGGTCTGATCACGCCATGGAACAGCGACGCCGGCTTCATCTGCAACAAGCTGGCGACCGCGCTGGCCGCCGGCTGCACCGCGGTGATCAAGCCGAGCGAATTGAGCGCCTGGCAAACCCGCATCGTCACGGAAGCGCTGCATGAAGCGGGCCTGCCCGCCGGCGTGTTCAATATCGTCACCGGCCGCGGCGATGTCGTCGGGGCGGAAATCACCCGCCACCCCGACATCGCCAAGATTTCCTTTACCGGCTCGACGGCCGTCGGCAAGCAGATCGTCCGGCACAGCGCCGAGACACTCAAGCGGGTCACGCTCGAGCTCGGTGGCAAATCGCCGACGGTGATCCTCGAGGATGCCGATATCGCCACCGTCGTTCCGATGATCCTGCAGGCCGGCTTCCTGAACAGCGGCCAGGCCTGCATCGCCGGCACGCGGATTCTGGTGCCGCGCTCCCGGCTCGGCGAGTTCGAATCCGCCATCGCGGCGGCGGTGCGCCAGATCAGATCCGGCGACCCGCGCCAGACCGACAGCGACATCGGACCGATGGTGAGCCGGCAACAGTGGGAACGCGTCCAGGGCTACATCCGGCTCGGCGTCGAAGAAGGCGCGTCGTTGCTGGCCGGCGGCGAAGGACGCCCGGATGGTCTGCACCGCGGCTGGTTTGTCCGTCCGACCGTCTTCACCGATGTGCGCAACACAATGCGCATTGCCCGCGAGGAGATTTTCGGGCCGGTGCTGGTCGTGATCCCGTACGCCGATGACGCCGAAGCCGTCGCGCTCGCCAACGACACGAGCTACGGCCTGAGCGCCGTGGTGCTCGGCGCCGATCAGCAGCGCGCCATGGCAGTGGCCCGCCAAATCGAATCCGGACGGGTGCTGGTCAATACCCTGGCCCATGAGCCGCAAGCGCCGTTTGGCGGTTTCAAGCAATCCGGCATCGGCCGCGAGATGGGGAGATGGGGTCTGGCCGCCTTTCTGGAACCCAAAACGGTGCTGGCGGGTTGTTGATCGCGCAGTCGGCAGGCAACAGCAGTTTCATTTCCGGGCAATGGAGAAACAATCATGGAAAGTAAAGCCATGCGCATAGCGCTTGTCGGTGCCACCGGGATGGTCGGGCAAGGCGTGTTGCGCGCCTGCCTGCGTGCGCGCGATGTCACCGAAATCATCGTGATCGGCCGGAGTGCCCTGCACGGCTACGACGATCCGCGCCTCAAGGTTTTCGTCACGCCGCAGTTGGAGAACTTCCAGGCCGAGGGCGATGCGTTTGCCCATCTCGATGCGTGCTTTTTCTGTGCCGGGGTTTCCTCTTTCGGCATGTCCGAGCCGGCTTACCGCGCGGTGACCTACGACATCACGCTTCAGGTCGCGCAACAACTGCTCGGCCGCAATCCGGGCATGAGCATGGTCTATGTGTCCGGCGCCGGCGCCGACAGCAGCGAGCAAAGCAAGACCATGTGGGCCCGGGTCCGTGGCGAAACGGAAAACGCGCTGCAGCGACTGCCGTTTCGCCAGGTGGCGATATTCCGGCCTGCCGCCATCGTCCCCGAAGACGGCATCCACTCGCGCACCGCGGTGTATCGCTGGATGTACATTGCGCTCAAACCGCTGCTCGCCGTGCTGCGGCGGCTTTCACCCCACAACGTGCTGACCACCCGCATCGTCGGCGAGGCCATGCTCAACACGGTGCGCCACGGCATACCGCAAGCCATCCTGCCACCGGGCCACATATATCGACTGGCTGACTCGAAATAGGCGGTACGGAAGCGGGAGGCTGATTACGTTATCGATTCTGCAGCCAGCGCCTCCCGTTTCTCCACCAGGAAGTCGATCAAAGCGCGCACCTTGGCAGCCATCTGCTCACGGGACGGCACATACAGATAAAACCCGGTGAAGGGCATCGACCAGTTTTCGAGAACCCGAACCAAGGTGCCCGCTTTCAAGTGGGGGCGGACCGCCAGTTCCATGTGCTGAATCAGACCCACGCTTTGCAGACCGGCACGGACCATACCCTCGTCGTCATTGGTCGTCAGGCAGCCGTGCGGCTCCACGACAAAGGTCCGACTTTTGTTTTCCGGCTCGGCAAACTCCCAATGGAAGATCGAGCCATTCACAAAGCGATAAGACAGGCAGTTGTGATTGGTCAGGTCTGCCGGTGTTTGCGGTTTGCCGTGGGCCTCGAAATAAGCAGGCGATCCACAAACCGCCATCTCCAGCATCGGGGTGATGGGCAACGCCACCATATGCTCGGCCAGATGCTCACCCAGACGAATGCCTGCATCACAACCATCGGCAATGATGTTGGACATGCCGTCGTCCATGACGATTTCCAGCTTGAGCTTGGGATAACGACTGAAAAACTCGTCCAGATGAGGTTCGAGCAGGCTCTTGGCGGCCACCCGGGAGGTATTGATGCGCAACAGGCCCGCGGGTTCGCTGGGCGCTGTGCCGATGTTACGTACCGCCCGTTCGATTGAAGCCAGCGCCGGTTGTAGCGCCTCGAAGAGATGCAAACCCTCATCGGTGAGCGACATGTCCCGTGTCGTGCGGTAAAGCAGTTTGACGTTCAGGCGCTGCTCCAGCGCTTTCAGGTTCTGGGACAGGGCGGCGCGGGAGACCCCCATTTCGTTCGCAGCCTTGGTAAAGCTGCGGTGTTGAGCGACATGGGCGAACCAAGCCAGTGCCGGAAGAAGAGAAGGATCCATGCCTCGATTGTAAATTCACACTTACCACTATAGTCAATTTTATGGGCTTCTTTTGAACCAATCACATCGTTAGCATAGGTCTTACGCACTGACCGCTGATTGCCGCAAACAACCCGAAAGCAAGTCAGCGCACCCGACATTTACTTTGATGGGAGATTGGATCATGCAAAACGTTACTTTCAAGAACCGCAACCTCAAGCTCGCCGGCCATTTGTATCTGCCGAAGGACTTTCAGGAAGGTAGCAGTTACCCGGCCATCGTCACTGTTCATCCGGGTGGTGGCGTCAAGGAACAGACAGCCGGCACCTATGCCCGTCTGCTCGCCGAGCAAGGTTTCGTGGCCCTGGCCTTTGACTCGGCCTACCAAGGTGAAAGCGAAGGCGAACCGCGTTTCCTGGACGAGCCGATGAATCGCGTGGCCGATGTCTATGCCGCCGTTGATTACCTGACCACGCTGTCGTTTGCCGATGCGGGACGGATCGGGGCACTGGGCATCTGTGCCGGTGGCGGTCTGGCTGT
>SSSX01000679.1 GCA_015657735.1 Zoogloeaceae bacterium | reverse complement strand
GCAGAACTATGCCACCGACTGGATGTGGACCTACAATCACGAGCGCCCCAACATGGCACTCGGCGGCATTACCCCGAAACAGAAGTCAGCACTTTTAACCACCTCTACTTCTGACCGCTGCTAAAAATGGGGGGATTACCCACCAAATCGACCATACACCGGACTTCCTTGTCATTAGCGAGCGTTCAGTCGCGCTCGAGGAACGCAAGCCTTGGAGAAAATTGGAGTGCTTAGCCGCTCGCTACCCGTGGCGTTACCAACTCGACCCCGATGGCCGTTGGGTGGCTCCACTCATCGAGCGTTGGCTCGCCGAGCGCGGAATTGGCTATCGCCTCCGAACCGAGCGCGATATTCCACAACGCCGTATCGAAAACATCCTGCACCTTGAGGATTACCTTCACCCGGCAGCACCGCCGTGTCCAGTCAATGTCGCACAAAGTATCCATGCCGCCCTGGCCGAGGATGCGGTCCTTTATCTCGCCGAACTGTACGAGAAACTCAATTGCAGCTCGGACGATGTCTTTAAACTGATTGCAGACGGACTCCTGGTTTCTGACATCGACGTCGCTCCGCTTGAAGACCCGCACCGTTGTCGGGTTTTCCGTGACACGGCCGTACGGGAATTTGAGCACGCACGTTTACGCCCTGTTCCCCAAGCCATTCCCGGCGTGGTTGACATCCGTATCGGCGCACGTGTGGTCTATGACCAACAGACCTATACCATCGTGATGGTTGGGGAAAGCAAAGCAGTGTTGCAATCCGACGATGGCAACAGCGTCGAAATTGCATTGGATACCCTCGAGCGCCTGGCCTTGAACCTAGACCTGGCAGCCAGCGGCAAAGAGCAGTCTGAACCCATCCGCCTCTCTGATTTCACGGAGGAGGAACTCAAAATTGCGCTGAGCCGGATGAATGGCTTGGAAAACGTCATCAATCCGAACCGCTCACAGCGCCGTCACTTGAAGGCCCTGGCCATAGCCAAACTGACTGGGACCGACGAACTGGTTGCATTGGTTCCACGGTTGCGCCATCGAGGCAACCGCATTCCACGCCTCGACGAAGCCCAAGAAGTGGCAATGCAAGACGTCATCCGGGAACACTATCTCACCAGCGCTGCCCGCAATGCTAAGCACACGCATCTTCAGCTCAAGGTTTTGTGTGCAGAGCGTGGAATTGAGGCGCCGTCGTATCCGACGCTGATTGCCCGCATCAAGGGGTTGTCACAGCAAACCGCAGACAAGGCTCGTCATGGCAATCGCGTCGCCTATCAAAACGGGGAGTTTGTCCATGTTCTGTATGCCGACACGCCGCCGCACGGTTCCAGATTCTTGCAGTACGTGCATATGGACCATACGGAACTGGACATTGAGCTGATTTCGCTCAAAACCGGCAAATGCCTGGGCCGTCCTTGGCTGTCGCTAGCGATTGATGCCTATACCCGCAGCATCGTCGGCATGTACCTGAGCTTTGACCCGCCATCGTATCGTTCGAACATGATGCTTTTGCGCGACATTGTTCGACGCAATCGCCGGTTGCCACAATTTATCGTGGTCGACAACGGCGCCGATTTCCGCAGCCAGGATTTCGCCCGCTTTGCCGAGTTGATGCGTATCCATGTCCGCTATCGGCCTGCCGGCCGTCCCCGCCATGGTGCGGTGATGGAGCGCATCTTCGGGCATGCGCACACTGAGTATGTGCACAACCTAGCCGGGAACACCAAGGCTACCAAGAAGGTTCGCCAGACCACAGGCAAATTTCTGCCATCCCGACTCGCCGAATGGTGTCTCGAGTATCTGTATTACGGCTTGGAATACTGGGCGTTCGAGTATTACGACACGGAAATCCATTCAGCCTTGGGCATGACACCACGTGAGGCCTGTGAGCGCAGTTTGCTCAATGCCGGTCAGCGCTCCCACCGGATTGTTACGCTGACCCGTGACTTCCTCATCCTGACTTGCCCAACGGTAGGTCGCCGCGGAGAGCGGAAAGTCGACCGGCAGCGGGGCATCAAGGTTCACAACCATTTCCACTATTGGTGCCCGGAACTGCGCGACCCGAAGCTGCACGGCAAATACGTCCCTGTGCGCTATGACCCCTGGGATGCGTCGACCGTTTATGTCCAGATTAACAAGCGCTGGTTTGCCGCCCAGTGCAAGGCCCTGGTCGGTCACGGTCAAATGACCGAGAAGGAGCGGGAACTTATTGCGGACGAACTATGCGGTCGTTTCCGTCTGGCGGATGACGAAGAGCCGTCCCACCAGAAGCTAAAGGAGTTCCTGCGCATCTTCACGCCGGAAGGTGCTGCCAAGTTAGCCATCGAGCGCCAGCAGGAGAACCGCGAACTCTACGAGCACATTGGCTTGGGGGCCATCACGCCACCGACGTACCAGTTGCAACTGAGCCGCCAAACCGGCGAATCCATCATCGATATAAATCCCGTTCCCGGGGCGAGCTATACCTCCAACGCTCTGCCAGCGCTTCGACCTGGACAAGACGATGACCTGGAATTCGAAACTTTCTAAGTTTGAAACAAATTATGAACATGAATACGCAAGCGAACACACCGACACTGGGCGCACGCATACGCCACCCAAACATTGTCAGCGCCATTGACGAATGCAAATTGATGCTGACCGCTGGTTCCTGTGCGGACCTGATTCTTGTCTGCGGCCCGACTGGCGTGGGCAAGAGCACGTTGGGCCACTTTCTGGTCGAAGACGAGCTAAAGCGACAAGCATCTGAGATGGAAAACAATCCGGGATTTATGCCAGCTATTCGCATTGAAGCGCCGGCATCAGGTGAGAAGGAATTCTCTTGGCGCCTGTTCTTCCAGCGCATTTTGCACGAACTGGAAGGCGAACTTGATGCCCCACGTACAGCCTACGGCGTCGACCCAGAAACAGGCAAAGTAGTGCGTCCGCGTGGCAACAATACCAACCGTCTGTCTGGTTTGCGCACAGCCGTAGAGCGTTCGCTGCGCAATAGGGGTGCTCGTTATATTGTGGTTGACGAGGCGGCACATATCATCAACCAATGTCCTCCTGCGCGCTTGGCGCAGCACCTCAACACGCTTAAATCGCTCTCCAACGAATATGGCGTGCAATGGGTTCTGCTTGGCTCCTACGACCTGTTCGACCTGATGAGCCTGAGCGGTCAATTAGCACGTCGAGCTCACGTTGTTCATTTCAGCCGCTATCGGCACGACCAAGATGTCGACGTCCGCTGCTTCAAGGGTTGCCTCAAGCAATTGGCCAAGGGTATGCCGGCACTGCAAAACCTCGACTTGGTACGCTACGCCGAAGCATTTCATCAAACTACGCTGGGCTGTATCGGCACGCTGCGTGCGGTTCTGATGCGCCTCGAGCGTCTCGTGGCCAGCAAGGGCTGGTCCGAAGATGTTTTGTGCACCGCGTTGC
Organism: Zoogloeaceae bacterium; assembly: GCA_015657735.1. GTDB lineage: Bacteria > Pseudomonadota > Gammaproteobacteria > Burkholderiales > Rhodocyclaceae > Zoogloea. The sequence continues at coordinate 1,718 of SSSX01000679.1, read as the reverse complement.
TTACCGATGCTCAAGTTACCCAGATTACTCGTGAAGTCCTTGAAGGTGAGGAGCGGATTGCCCCTGGCCTGCACCGGATTTCACTTTCCATCGAAACCGCCCACGCCCAGAAAGCAGCCTGATGAATGCCATGAATAATCCTCGCTCAACGCTCCATGCCCTGATGCCGATGGGACAAGGCACGGCTGAAGTCGAAAGCCTGACCAGCTATTTCTGCCGACTAGCTCACTCGCATGGGATGACCGCACGCAATCTGGCGGCCTGGGTGCTGGAACATCACGAGCAGCCGATTCCTGACGATTTCAAGTGGTTCCGCCGCTCGTTCGCCGGCATGTCCACTGAAACAGAACAGTGGGCGGTATGGCTGGCGGAGCTGACTGGCATTGCCAACTTGGACCGTCTCACCTTGGCACCGTGGCGTCACCTGATTTCCAATCCGGGTCTGACGCCGGCTTCAGACCGCTGGTGTCCCTGCTGCCTGGCCGAAGACCGGGCACAACAGCAACCGCCATATCTTCGCCTCAACTGGGATTTGGCACCAGTGCACGCCTGCCTTCGCCACAGGGTCGTGCTACGTTCTGAGTGCCCGCATTGTGGAAAATCGAATGTCCGCAATCGCGCCTCCACCGTAGTGGTGGGCTACTGCACTTCCTGTGGGGGATTTCTGGGGGATGCCGACGCAGAAGCGGCCACGCCACAAGCACTCTGGAGTGCTCGGCAAGTGGGGCAAATGCTGGCAACACCACCGCGAATTGCCACTGACGGCGTCACAAAACTGCTCGAAACCATCATCGAAAAAATGTCCGATGGCAATGCCGCTGCATTTGCCCAGAAGCTCAACCTTTCCAAGAGCGGCGTTTGGCATTGGCTTCGGAAGGGCGGACTACCGACGCTGCCAGCCTGGCTCAGCATTGCACTACATGGTGGGATTAGCCTGGAAAAACTCTTCGCAGGTGAGCTCGCTAACTGGAAGTTACCGACCGAACCGTTACAGTTTGCGATGCAGCTCTCCACGTCACCGCGCAAGGGAATTCAGTCTCGTGAATTGAATTGGGAGACTATTCGCCAACAATTGCGCGAGATACTGGCAGAGGAAACGCCAATTACCTTGGTAGAAGCATGCCAACGCACCGGCGTTGAACACAAGCTGCTTTATCTGCGCGCCAATACTGAAGCTAGAGCCATTGCCGACCGTCATCGTCGACACCAAGCAGCTCTGAAGGAAGACAAGGAGGCCCGTCTCCAGGTCCAAGTAGGGGAGTTGATTCGGGAACGACTGTATGCAGGATACGAGGGCATCAGTGCCCGGGAAGTTTGGCAGCAGTTGGATGGTAACTTGAAGACCATTCGCCATACCTACCGGCAAGTTGCCAAGGCCATCGCGGCAAACGACTAAATAAATTCGGCAGCTCAAACGCAAAACGGAACCGAATTGGTTCCGTTTTTTTCATCTTGATTTTGTAGAAATTGAAGCAAAACCTTCAACTCTACATCGGGAAACCCGATAAACCAAAATGTGTCCTATCGTGAAATAAAGCATTAACCGGCCTGGTGGCCACTTTATGCTTTACGCCACAGATACGGGTTCATCGTTTCTCAGGTCTGGTGGGCGGTACTGGGATCGAACCAGTGACCCCTGCCGTGTGAAGGCAGTGCTCTACCGCTGAGCTAACCGCCCACTTGAGAGGCGCGCATTTTACCTGCAAGTCGGGCAGCCG
>SSSX01000678.1 GCA_015657735.1 Zoogloeaceae bacterium | reverse complement strand
GCTGGAGCGCGTGTCGATCGCCATCGACGGCGTCGCCGCGGCGCCGGCCCGGGTGCGCGAAACCGAATCCGGCCTCGAGGTCGAGGTGGACGCCGACGAGGTCGAACTCACCATCGTCACCCGCATCGACCCCTCCGCCAATCTCACGCTGTCCGGTCTCTACCAGTCGCGCGGCGGTTATTACACCCAGTGCGAGGCCGAGGGCTTCCGGCGGATTACCTATTTCCCCGACCGTCCCGACGTGATGGCGCGCTTCACGGTACGCCTCGAGGCCGAGCGGGCGAGCTGCCCGGTGCTGCTGTCCAACGGCAATCTGATCGACGCCGGCGAGCTGCCGGGCGGGCGCCACTTCGCGCGCTGGGAAGATCCCTTCCCCAAGCCGTCGTATCTCTTTGCGCTGGTCGCCGCCGATCTGACGGCCCTCGAGCGCAAGGTCGAGACGATGTCCGGCCGCGAGGTGCTGCTGCAGGTGTGGGTCGAGGCGCGCGACCTCGACCGGGTGTCGCACGCGATGGATTCGCTGGTCCATTCGCTGCGCTGGGACGAGGAGGTCTTCGGGCTGGAGCTCGATCTCGACCGCTTCATGATCGTCGCCGTGTCCGACTTCAACATGGGCGCGATGGAGAACAAGGGCCTCAACATCTTCAACACCAAGTACGTGCTGGCCAACCCCGAAACGGGTACCGACGTGGATTTCGAGAACGTCGAGAGCGTCGTCGCCCACGAGTATTTCCACAACTGGACCGGCAACCGGGTGACCTGCCGCGACTGGTTCCAGCTGACGCTGAAGGAGGGCCTCACCGTCTTCCGCGACCAGCAGTTCTCCGCCGACATGCTGGCCCGTGCCGCCGGCTCGTCCGCCGCCGCCGCCTCGGCGCGGGCGGTGGCGCGCATCGCCAACGTGCGGGTGCTGCGCAGCGCCCAGTTCCCCGAGGACGCCGGCCCGATGGCCCACCCGATCCGCCCGGACAGCTACCAGGAGATCAACAACTTCTACACCGCCACCGTGTACGAGAAGGGCTCGGAAGTCATCCGCATGCTGCACACGCTGCTGGGGCGGGAAGGTTTCCGCAACGGCATGGACCTGTATTTCTCCTACCACGACGGCCAGGCGGTGACCTGCGACGACTTCGTCGGCTGCATGGCCGAGGCCAACGGCGTTGACCTCGACCTCTTCATGCGCTGGTACAGCCAGGCCGGCACGCCGCGGCTGACCGCCGCCGGCGTGTGGGATGCGGCCAGCGGCAGTTATGCGCTGACCCTCTCGCAAGCCACGCCGCCGACGCCCGGCCAGCCCGACAAGCTGCCGCTGCACATCCCGGTGGCGGTCGGCCTGATCGGCCCCGACGGCGCCGACCTGCCGCTGCAGCTCGACGGCGAGGCCCGTCCCGGCGACACCACCCGCATCCTCGAACTCAAGGACGCCAGCCGGACCTGGCGCTTCACCGGCCTCGTCGCCGAGCCGGTGCCGTCGATCCTGCGCGGCTTCTCGGCGCCGGTGATCCTCGACATCGCCGAGGACGACGCCCGCCTGGCGTTCCGCATGGCCTGCGACGCCGACCCCTTCAACCGCTGGGACGCCGCCCAGCGTTACATGGAACGGGTCGTCCTCGCGCTGGCGGCGGCGGCCGTCGCCGGCCGGCCGCTGGAAGTGCCGCAGGCCTTCGGCCACGCCTTCCGCGCGCTGCTCGTCGATGAACGGCTCGACCCGGCCTTCGTCGCCGAAACCCTCGCGCTGCCCGCCGAGGCCTACCTGCTCGAACGCATGCAGCCCGCCGATCCGGCCGCGCTGCGTGCCGCGCTGATCCACCTGATGCGCGAACTCGGCCACGCGCTGCAGGCCGACTTCCTGGCCCGCTACCTCGACCTCGAGGTCGACGGCGACTACCGCTACCACCCGGCCGACGCCGGCCGGCGCGCGCTGCGCAACCTGTGCCTGCGCTACCTCGCCGCGTGGGGCGGGGCGACCGCCATCGAACTGACGGCCCGGCAGTTCGAGCACGCCGGCAACATGACCGAGCGCTACGGCGCCCTCGCGGCGCTGGTGCAGAGCGACGCTCCGCGCCGGACCGAGGCGCTGGCCGCCTTCCACGCCCGCTACGCCGGCGACCCGCTGGTGCTCGACAAGTGGTTCCAGCTGCAGGCCGGCGCCTGGCGCTGGTCCGATGCCGCGCCGGCCACGCTGGAGCAGGTGCGCGCGCTGATGGACAACCCGGCCTTCAGCCCGTCCAACCCGAACAAGGTATACGCCCTGCTTGGTACCTACTTCAAGACCAATCCAGCCGAATTCTATCGCCCGGACGGCACCGGCTACGCCTTCTGGGCCGAACAGGTGGTTGCCCTCGACCGCAACAACCCGCAGGTCGCGGCGCGCATGGCCCGCGCGCTGGAGGGCTGGCGCAAGTTCACGCCGGCGATCCAGGCCGGCATCCGCGCCGCGCTCGAACGCGTCGCCGCCACCGACGGCCTGTCGCCGGACGTCGCCGAAATCGTCGGCAAGGCGCTCGGCTGAGCGCCGCGGCCGCGCATTGCGGCACGCCCGGCGCGCGCGCCGCTGCCCGTGCGGCGGCGCGTCCGGTATCATAGCGGATTGAATTTTTGCACTGCGGCAATGGAATTCCTGACTGCGTTCATCGACATCGTCCTGCACCTGGACGTGCATCTGGCGGCGCTGACCGCCCAGTACGGCACCTGGATCTACGCCATCCTGTTCCTGATCATCTTCTGTGAAACCGGGCTGGTGGTCTTTCCCTTCCTGCCCGGCGATTCGCTGCTTTTCGTGGCCGGCGCGCTGGCCGCCACCGGCGGCATGGACATCTGGCTGCTGTGCGGCGTGCTGCTCGCCGCCGCGGTGCTCGGCGACAACACCAACTACTGGATCGGCCACCACCTCGGCCCCAAGGTCTTCCGCTGGCCGGAGTCCCGCCTCTTCAACCGCGGCGCCTTCGAAAAGACCCATTCCTATTTCGAATCCCACGGCGGCAAGACCATCATCATCGCCCGCTTCCTGCCGCTGCTGCGCACCTTCGCTCCCTTCGTCGCGGGCGTCGCGCGCATGACCTACGCCCGCTTCGTCGCGCTGGATTTCCTCGGCGGTTTCATCTGGATCTTCTCGCTGAGCTGGCTCGGCTACGGGTTCGGCAACGTGCCGGTCGTCAAGAAGAACCTGTCGACGGTGATTCTCGTCATCATTGCGGTGTCGCTGGTGCCGGCCGTCATCGGCTGGCTGAAGGGGCGGCGCGCCCAGGCGGTCGGGTGAGGCGGGGCCGATGAAGAAGATCGTCATCCTCATCTCCGGCCGTGGCAGCAACATGGAAGCCATCGTCCGCGCGCAGATTCCCGGCGCCGCCATCGCCGCCGTGATCGCCAACCGGCCCGACGCCGGCGGCCTCGAATTCGCCGCCAGCCACCGCATCCCGACCTTCGTCGTCGATCACAAAGCCTACCCGAGCCGCGACGCCTTCGACGCCGCGCTGGCCGACGCCATCGACGCCCACGCGCCCGATCTGGTCGTGCTGGCCGGCTTCATGCGCGTCCTCACCGACGCCTTCGTGGTGCGCTACAGCGGCCGCCTGCTCAACATCCACCCCAGCCTGCTGCCGTCCTTCCCCGGCCTCGCCACCCACCGCAAGGCCCTCGAGGCGGGGGTGCGGGTGCATGGCGCGACGGTGCATTTCGTCACCCCGGCGCTCGATTGCGGTCCGATCGTGATCCAGGCCGCGGTGCCGGTGCTGCCCGGCGACGACGAGGCGCGCCTCGCCGCCCGCGTGCTGGCGCAGGAACACCGCATCTACCCGCAGGCCGTGCGCTGGTTCGTCGACGGCCGTCTGGGCTTCGCGGACGGCGGCGCGGTGACGGTTCGCGGCGAGCAGGACGGGCCGGCCGGCTGGACGGTTCCGCCGGTCGAGGCCTGATTGGCCGGTTGCCGTGGGCGGCACGACGCACCGCAGCCTGTCCGTCGCCATTGCGCTGTCCGTGACGGCGCACCTCGTCGCGCTGCTGGCGCCCGGCTGGCAGCTGCCCGGTGGCGACCAGACGACCCTGCCGCCGCTCGATGCGCG
>SSSX01000677.1 GCA_015657735.1 Zoogloeaceae bacterium | reverse complement strand
GCCTTGACGAAGGAACCCGGCGCGTCTTCGAGCACCTGGAACTTGCCATTGGCGGGGTCGCGGGCCGGTACCTTGGTGTCATCCTGGGCCATCAGCCAAGCTTGCCAGTCGGTCCACCAGGAGCCCGGGTGCTGCTCGGCGCCAGCGAAGAACTCGTCGGCGGTGGCCGGCAGCTTGGCGGCCGAGTTGATCCAGAAACCGTACTTGTTGGCCGACGGGGGGTTGACGATGCCGGCGATGTGGCCGGAGCCACCCAGCACGAAGCGCACGTTGCCACCGAAGTTACGGGCACCGGAGTAGGTGCTCTTCCAGGGGGCGATGTGGTCTTCGATGGTGGAGATGAAGTAGGTCGGGGCCTTGATCTTGGACAGATCGATGGGCACGCCTGCGATCTCGATGCCACCCGGCTCCTTGAGGAGGTTCTGCAGGTACATGTTGCGCAGGTAGAAGCTGTGCATCTTCGCCGGCATGCGGGTGGAGTCGGAGTTCCAGTACAGCAGGTCGAAGGGGAACGGATCCTTGCCCATCAGGTAGTTGTTCACCACGAACGACCAGATCAGGTCGTTGGCGCGCAGCATGTTGAAGGTGCCGGCCATTTCGGAACCTTCGAGGTAGCCGCGTTCGAACATCTTCTTCTCGAGGCTGGAGATCTGGCCTTCGTCGAGGAAGACGGACAGTTCGCCGGGTTCGGCGAAGTCGGTCATCGTCGTGAAGAAGGTGCCCGAGGCGATCCGCTTGTCCTTCTTGGCGGCCATGTAGGCCAGCGTGGTGGCGAGCAGCGTGCCGCCCAGGCAGTAGCCGGCAGCGTTGATTTCCTTGGCGCCGGTCTGTTCGACGATGGCGTCGACGGCGGCCAGCGTGCCTTCGAGCAGATAGGAGTCGAAGCTCTTCTCGGCCAGGCGCTCATCCGGGTTGACCCACGAGATTACGAAGACGGTGTGACCCTGGTCGACGCACCACTTGATGTAGGAGTTCTTCTCGCGCAGGTCGAGGATGTAGAACTTGTTGATCCACGGCGGGACGATCAGCAGCGGGCGCTTGGAGACGTCGGGGGTGGTCGGGGTGTATTGCAGCAGCTGCATCATTTCGGTCTGCAGCACGACCTTGCCCGGGGTGGTGGCGACGTTCTTGCCGAGCTCGAAGGCGGTGGTGTCGGTCATCCGGACGCGCAGGTTGCCGTCGCCTTCTTCCACGTCGCGCAGCAGGTTGTTGAGGCCCTTGATGAGGTTCTGGCCGTGGCTCTTGACCGTCTCGCGGAAGACTTCCGGGTTGGTCAGCGCGAAGTTGGACGGGGACAGCGCGTCGATGTACTGACGGGTGTAGAAATTGACCTTTTTCTGCGACTGCTCGTCGAGGCCGTCGACACAGCAGACGGTGTCGTGGATGTGACGGGCGGTGATCAGGTAGGACTGCTTGATGAAGTCGAACAGGAAGTGCTCCTGCCACTCTTCGTCCTTGAAGCGCTTGTCGCTCTTGTCGGGCGAGGCGATCGGGGCGCTCGGCGTCATGCCGGTGAAGCGCATCATCGAGTGCTGCCACAGCGAGAAGTAGTCCCACACCAGATTCATCTGGGCCTGGGCCAGGCGGTAGGGGTTGGCCAGCAGCTTGCCCATCATGTCCATGAAGGCCTGCGCGATGCCGAGTTCGTCGGACGGCGCGGTGATGCCTTTCTTGACCTGCTTCTGCATGTGGTCGGCCAGCAGTTTGGAGGCCCGCTGGGCGACTTCGGCGTAGGTATTGGCGACTTCTTTGGGATCCGGCAGTTCGGACTTGATGACTTCTTTATCGGGCGCAGCCATTGGCGGGCTCTCCTGGTTATCTGATTTTGACAAAACGTACGACCCCATCGTCCCCGACTGACCGGCACGCGTCTCCCCGGTGTTCGAGGTGGTTCAGGTGGGCGATGGCTTCTCCCATTGCGAACATCACCTGATGCGTGTCGAGTTGGCGCGGGAAGAGGGTGGACAGAATTTCCCCGGCGCTGCGCGGCACGTTGCAGGCGGCAAGCAGGTCTGCGCAGCGGGCGTCGTGATGTTCGACGAGCTGATCCACGCGCAGGCCAATGTTACGGAACGGGCTGCCGTGGGATGGTAGCACGAGCGAGGTGTCCGGCAAGCGCTTGAAGGCGCGGACCGAATCGAGGAACTGGCCGAGCAGGTCGTCGTCGGGCGTGGCGGCATAGACGCTGACGTTGGTCGAGATGCGCGGCAGCAGCATGTCGCCGGAGATCAGCAGGCCGGCCGCCTCGCAGTGGAGCGAGACATGTTCCGGCGAATGGCCGTGACCGGTGATCACCTGCCATTCGCGGCCGCCGATGACGAGGCGGTCGCCGTCGAGCAAGCGCCGGTAGGTGTCGGGCAATGACGGCACGCCGCGGCTGTAGGCGTTGCCGCGCTG
>SSSX01000676.1 GCA_015657735.1 Zoogloeaceae bacterium | reverse complement strand
GCCGGCTTCATTGCCGGCGCCAACATCGAGGAATTCACCGCGATCGATTCGGCCGCTGCCGCCCGCGCGATGGTCGAGCGGGGCTGGAATCTCTTCAAACGCCTCGCCGCCGTGCCCTACCCGACGCTCGCGCTGGTGCGCGGTCATTGCATGGGCGGCGGGTTGGAGCTGGCGCTGGCGTGCCGTTACCGCGTCGCCGTCGATGAGGCGGGCACCCGCCTGGCGCTGCCGGAGGTGATGCTCGGCATCTACCCGGCGTGGGGCGGCATGCTGCGTCTGCCGCAGCTGATCGGCCCGGCGGCGGCGCTGGACCTGATGCTGACCGGCAAGGGCGTCGATGCGGCGAAGGCGAAGCGCCTCGGCCTTGCCGACGAGGCGGTGCCGCCGCGGGTCATGGACAACGCGGCGCGCATGCTCGTGCTGTCCGGCCGGGCGCCGCGCCGGCTGCCCTTCGTCGAGCGGCTGATGAACGGTCCGCTGCGTTCGGTGGTCGCCGGCAAGGCGCGCAAGCAGGTCGCCGCCAAGGCGCGGCCGGAGCACTATCCGGCGCCCTACGCGATCATCGACATCTGGGCAAATCATGGCGGCAACGCGCTGACGGTGCCGGCCGCGTCGCCGTCGTCGCTGGAGGCGATCTTCCGCTCGCCGACGGCGAAGAACCTGATCCGCGTGTTTTTCCTGCAGGAGCGCCTGAAGGGCTTCGGCAAGGACGCCGGCTTCGCCCCGCAGCGCGTGCACGTCGTCGGGGCCGGCGTGATGGGCGGCGACATCGCCACCGAATGCGCGCTGCGCGGGATGATCGTCACGCTGCAGGACCAGAGCGTCGAACGCATCGCGCCGGCGATCGCCCGGGCCGGCAAGCGCATCGAACGCAAATTCCGCGGCAAGCCCCGCGAGGCGCGCTTCGCGCTCGACCGGCTGATCCCCGACCCGGCCGGCCATGGCGTGGCGCAGGCCGATGTGATCATCGAGGCGATCTCGGAGAACCTGGACGCCAAACGCGCGCTGTTCATCGACATCGAAAAGCGTGCCAAACCCGACGCGGTGCTGGCGTCCAACACCTCCAGCCTACGCATCGCCGACATCGCGGCGGTGCTCGCCGAACCGGGCCGGCTGGTCGGCATCCACTTCTTCAATCCGGTGGCGGTGCTGCCGCTGGTCGAGGTGGTCCGCAGCCGCAACGGCCTCGACGCGCCGCTGCGCCGCGCCGCGGCCTTCGTGCGCAAGCTCGACAAGCTGCCGCTGCCGGTGCAGGACGAACCGGGCTTCCTCGTCAATGCGGTGCTCGGGCCTTACATGTACGAGGCGCTGCGCTG
>SSSX01000675.1 GCA_015657735.1 Zoogloeaceae bacterium | reverse complement strand
CGTCGATGCGATGGTGGTGGCGATCGTCACGACGCTGCTGGCCAGCGTGGCGCCGGCGTGGAAGGCGTCGCGCATGAACATCGTCGATGCGCTGCGTCATCAGCGCTGACGGCAGGCATTCGGAAAACAGGGCGCGGAGGGCGCGATGAAATCGATGTTGAGTGATTTCCTGCTGTGCGGCGGGGTGCTGGGCCTGATCGTGGCGGCGACGCTGGCGCTGGTCGGGCTGGTGCTGTCGCCGTGGGTGCATGCCGTCTGCGGCGATTACTACGTGATCGTCAATGTGCTGCTGGGCATGCTGATCTACGGTCTGCTGTCGGGGCTGGCGCTGCAGCTGATGCTGAAGGTGCGACCGCTGCCGTGTGGCGATTTTTCGATGGATTCGCCGGTGTTCACCTACTGGAAGCTGCTGACGGTGGTGCACATGCTGGGGGCGGAGGTGATGACGCCCTTCACTTCGGTGTTCACCCGGCCGCTGATCGCCCGCCTGTTTGGGGCGAAGATCGGCGCCAATGTGGCGATCGGCGGCACGATAGGCGAGCCCTTCATGGTCACCGTCGGCGACGGAGCAGTGCTCGGTTTCGGCTCGGTGGTGGCCGGCAGCGTGATCGCCGACGGCAAGATCACGCTGGGCGCCATCCGGATCGGCGCGGGCGCGACGGTTGGCGTGTATGCGGCGGCGATCGGCGGGATCGACATGGGCGAAAATGCCAAGCTGATCGGCGGTTCGATGGTCATCCCCGGTTCGGTGATTCCGGCCGGTGAGGTGTGGCGCGGCAATCCGGCGCGCAAGTGGAGCGTGGTCGGGGCCGCCGCCAAGGCCGACTGAGTTTTTGCCGGTGCGTGCGCCTCGGGAGCGGGGCGTGCTTCAGGTGCCGAGCAGTTGCGTGAGCGCCGTGCGCAGGCGCGTCGCGCAGTCGTAGTTGCCGGCCAGGCCGGCCAGCCGGCGCGCCGCGTGGCGGTAGGCCGGGTCGTGGAGCAGACGGCCGGCGGTGGCCGTCACCGGCTGGCGCGCCAGCTGCATGCCGCGCAAGGTGAGTCCGAGGCCGCTTTTCTCCAGGTAGTGCATGTTGAGGTATTGATCGAGGTTGCCGGGGATGCCCAGCACCGGGACGCCTTTGGTCAGGGCCTGGTAGGAGGTGGGGCTGCCGCCGTTGCAGACGACCAGATCGGCGCGGGCCGCGGCGGCGTCGCCGGGCAGGTAGTCGGCGCAGAAGACGTCGCCGCCGACGGCCGGCAGCGGCGCACCGGCGGTCGACACGAGCAGCTGCGCCCCGAGCGGCTGCAGGCCGGCGAGCAGCGGCGGCAGCAGTTCGCTGGCGCCGGAGCTGCCGAGCGTCACGTAGATCAGCGGGCGTTGCGGATCGAGCTGGTGCCACCAGCCGGGTAGCGGGATGTCGGGCGACCAGTTGATCGGGCCGAGGAAGCTGCCGCCGTGCCCGGTGCCGTCCGGCAGGCCGTAGATCTCGGGCAGGTCGCTGAACAGCGCGAGGTCGGCGTCGGTGTAGATGCGGCGCAGGTCGGGGCCCAGGGACGGCATGCCGTAGTGGCGGCGCAGGGCGTTCAGCGGGCGGGCGTGCCAGGCAAAGGCGAAGGGGCGCGCCAGATCGAACAGTTTTTGCGAGATGCCGACGCCGAGCAGCGGGACCATCGGCAGGTTGGGCACGATGAAGCGCGGCGTGAACGCCGGGCTCCAGTAGGCGTTGGTGATGGTGGCGTACGGCACCTGGCGGCGGCGCGCGGAGATCGACAGCGTGATGCGGAAGTCGCCGATCACCAGGTCGGGACGCAGCCCGGCAAGGAGCGCTTCGTCTTCTTCGGTGAAGCGCTTGAGCGCGGCGAGATCGAAAACCGGGCGGCCCTTGGCGAGGTTGTCGATGAAACGCGCCTTGCCGGTGGGGGCGAGGGTGTGCACGCGGCCGGGAAAGCGCGCGAGGAACGGGGCCGATTCGGCGGAGGCGGCGAGGGTCACGTCGTGGCCGTCGGCGATCAGGTGGCCGGCCAGCTGCAGCGGGCGGCCCAGATGCGCCAGCGTGACGTCGTGGGCCATGAGGAGGATTTTCGTGGGCGTCATGGCGTGTCCTGGTTGCGCGTCGGGCCGATTCTGCAGAGCGTCGCGGAGGCTGTCCAGCCCGGCGTCAGGGTGCGGGCGGCGGCAGTTGCAGGCTGATCCAGTCGATCTCGCAGTCGACGGCCAGCGCCGGGCTGTCGGCGGCGCGGGCCAGCCGGCAGCGCCGCGGTACGAAAAGACCGTGCCGGGCCTCGGGCGGCCGGGCGAGCAGTTGCAGCAGCTGGCCTTCGTGGGCGATTTCGCCGCGCAGGCGCAGCGTGGCGGCGACCAGTGCGCCGGGGGCGGGCGGCGTGGCGGCGTCGGTGTCGGCGCGCAGCGGGCTGATCTCCCAGTCGAGGCCATCGAGCCGCAGGCGGGCCTGCAGGGCGACGAGGTGGCGCTGCCAGGCGTGCCGGTCGGCCGCGACGAGGAGCCCGGCGTGGCGCAGGATTTCGAGCTGGCGGAGGGCCTCGCGGCGTGCGGCGTCGCTGCGCAGGGCGTCGGCATGACGGCGGCGCGCCTCGGCCAGCTGGCGGCTTTCGTGCGCCACCGCGGCTTCCGCGGCGCGGCGCGCGGTGTGCGCCCAGCCGAGCAGGGCGGCGCCGGCGGCGAGGCCGATGAGCGCGGCGACCAGGGTGCTGCGCAGGCGGGTGGCGAGTGGGAGCGTCATGGCGCGGGCGGCGGCAGGGTGGCGCGCACCTGCAGGCGCGGCAGGTCGGCGGCCGCGACGCTGGCGATGGGGCGCAGCGTCGTCTGTCCGTCGGGGTCGGCCGCGGTGTCGACGGTGGCACCGGGGAGTTGGCGCAGGGCGGCGATGAAGGCGCCGGCGGCGGCGGGCGGCAGCTCGACCTCGATCTGGATTTGCTGCTGGGTATCGGCCGAGATGCGCCAGTCGAGCTGTTGCAGCCGCAACTCGGGCTGGCGCTCGAGGATGGCGGCGAGCTGGTGGAAGAACGGCGTCGGTCCGGCGCTGAAGCGCTGCAAGGCGGCGAGGCGGGCGATGTCGGCCTGCAGGACGTCGGCCGGCACGGGCAGGGCCGGGATGGCGGCGGCGAGGGCGGTGCTGCGCTCCGCTTCGGCACGCGTTTCGGCGCGGATCGAGTCCGCCTGGCGGTGCAGCCGGCGGGTGTCGATGAAGTCGTTGGCGGCGAGGACGAGGCTGGCCGACAGCAGCGCGGCGGCGGCGATGCCGATCGCGCTGTCGGGCCGCACCGGGCTGCGCCGGCGCCGGTCGGCAGGCGCGGCAAAGTCGGGCTGACGGCGCGTGGTGGCCGCCAGGTGCAGCAGTAGCGGCAGGCTGTCGGAGTCGGCCGGCGGGCTGCGCAGGCCGCGGCGGGTGGCGAGCGCGGGCAGGTCGACGGCGGTGAAACACAGGTCGGGCGAATCGGGGCAGGCAGCACGGATGGCGGCGTGCTGGTCGGGGTGGGCCAGGATCAGCACGGGCGTCGCCGCGCCGCGCGCGAGGATGCGCTGGCCGGCGAGATAGTGGGCGGTGCGCTGGACTTCGTCGTGGCAGGCGGCCCACAGGTTGTCGGTGCCGGGGGTGAGGCCTGGGACGAGGCGGCTGAAGCGCAGTCGGCCGTGGTCGAGACAGGTGAGGCGCAGCCCGGCCGGGCCGAGGGTGACGAGCAGGGCCCGGGCCGGTGGCGCCGGCGGCGGCAGGAGGGCCGGGCCGAGCGCGGCCGCGCTGTGTACGCCGGTGAGCACGCTGCCCGTCTGGCCGACGGCGTGCAGCCACGGCTGCAGCGCGGCGGGGCGGCTCAGCGCGGCGAACAGCAGGCGTTCGTGCTGCGGGTCGGCGGCGTCCCGCGCGAGCGTGAGCTGGGCGACGTAGGGCGTGTCGAGGTGCAGCTGGGCCTGGCGGCGGGCGATCAGGCGGTGCCGGTCGCGGCCGCGCAGCCGGGGCAGGGTTTCGAGGTGGAAGCTTTCGTCGGCCAGATCGACGAGCAGCGTGAGGCGGGTCCGCGGGTGGCGGGCGAGCCAGGTGCCGAAGGCGGCGACGCCGTCGGCGTCGGCGGCGAAATGGACGGGGGCGCCAAGGGTGCCGTCGCGCCAGTGCCGGGCGGCGAGGCCGGCGTGGGTGAGGTGGAGCAGGTGGCGCCCGGTCATGGTCAGATTTTCAGCCGCGTGACGATGTCGTAGATCGGCAGCATCACGGCGCTCATGACGGCGAGCAGGATCAGGCCGAGGATCACGGTCAGGGCCGGTTCGACGCTGGCCTGGAGGCGTTCGATGGCTTCGCGGACGTCGCGCTCGTAGAAGTAGCTGACGTTGGCGAGGGCGTTGTCGAGGGCGCCGGTGTGTTCGCCGACGCGCAGCATGCGGGTCACCAGCGGCGGAAACAGGTCGACCGCGCGGAAGGCTTCGGAGAGCCGCAAGCCGCGTTCGATGCCGCGGCCGACCTGCTGCAGGCCATCCTTGAGGGCCGCGTTGCCGACCACGTCTTCGGCGACCCGCAGGGCGTCGACGATGGGGATGCCGGACCGGTACATCAGCGCGAAGAGGCCGGTGAAGCGGGCCAGGATCAGCTTGCGGCGGACTTCGCCGACGAGGGGCAGGCGCAGCAGCAGGGCGTCGTGACGGCGGCGCCAGCCGGGCCGCCGGGCGAGCGCGTGGCGAAAGGCGGCGAGGCCGCCCAGCGCGGCGCCGGCGAGCAGCCAGCCGTAGCCGCGAATGAAATCGGACAGGCCGATCAGCAGCCGGGTCTGCAGCGGCAGCGGCTGGCCGGCGGTGTGGAACAGGCGCGCGAGTTCGGGGACGACGTGGATCAGCGCCACGCCGATGGCGGCCGCGATGACGACCGCGACGATGGCCGGGTAGATGGCGATGCGGCGCGTGAAGGCGGCGAGTTCGTCGTCGCGTTTGAGGGCGGCGCTGAGGGCGCGCAGCACGGCGGGCAGCTGGCCGGCCTGCTCGCCGGCGCGGATCAGGCTGCAGAACACGCCGTCGAAAATCCGCGGGTGCCGTTCGAGGGCCTGCGACAGGCTGTCGCCGCCTTCGATGGCGGTGGTGATGGCGGCGACGGCGGCGCGAAAGCGCGGGGTCTCGATGGAGTCGCGCAGGTCGGCGAGGCTGTCGATGATCGGCACGCCGGCCTGCAGGAATTGTTCGAGGTGGAAGCAGAAGTTGATCAGCTCGCGCCGCGGTGCCGGCCGTTGCCACGGCAGGGCCGGTTGGCGGGTGGGCCGGCCGTCGAGCAGTTCGAGGTCGAGGCGGGCCAGGCGCAGTTCGAGATCGGCCGGGCCGGCGGCGTCGAGGCGGCCGCGGACGATCCGTCCGCGCGGGTCGACGGCGCGGTAGGCGAAGGGCGTCATGGGAACATGCGGTCGGTGAGGTTCACCACCCGGCACAGTTCCTCGAGGGAGGTGGCGCCTTCGAGGACGCGCCGGGTGCCGTCGTCGGCGAGGGGGCGGAAACCCTTGCGTTCGGCGGCCTGACGGATTTCGCGGGGCGTGGCGCGGCGCGCGACGAGTTCGTCGAGATCGGGGTCGAGGCGCAGGACTTCCATGATCGCCAGGCGCCCGCGGTAGCCCTGGAAGGCGCACTGCGGGCAGCCGCCCGGATGGTGCAGCACGGGCCGCTCGGGGATGCCGGCGAGGCCCAGCAGGCGCAGTTCGTAGTCGCGCGCCGGGTGGGCGGCGCGGCACGCCGGACACAGGCGGCGGACGAGGCGCTGGGCGACGATGCCGATCATGTTGCCGGCGAGGATGTCGGGCAGGATGCCGATGTCGAGCAGGCGCGGGATGGCGCCGATGGCCGAGCTGGTGTGCAGCGTGGCATACACCTGGTGGCCGGTCATCGCGGCCTGGAAGGCCATGCGGGCGGTGTCGGCGTCGCGGATTTCGCCGACCAGGATCACGTCCGGGTCCTGTCGCAGCATGGCCCGCACGCCGTTGGCGAAGTCGAGCCGGGCGGCTTCGGAGACGGCGGTCTGGCGGATCAGCGGCATCGGGTATTCGACCGGGTCCTCCAGCGTCATGATGTTGATGCCTTCGGCGTTGATGTGGCCGAGGATCGAGTAGAGCGTGGTGGTCTTGCCGCTGCCGGTGGGGCCGGTGACGAGGATCAGGCCTTCGGGGCGGGCGATCATCAGCTTGAGCAGGTCGAGCTGGGCGTCGGCGAGGCCCAGCCGGTCGAGTTCGACGATGCCTTTCTGGCGGTCGAGGACGCGCAGGACGAGGTTCTCGCCGTGGATCGTGGGTTGCGTCGAGACGCGGAAATCGACCGGCCGGCCGCTGACGTGGAGCGAGATGCGGCCGTCCTGCGGGGCGCGGGTTTCGGCGATGTTGAGACCGGCCATGACCTTGAGGCGCACGGCCATCGCCGGCCAGCACGATTTGTGCAGCGCACGGATCTGGCGCAGCAGGCCGTCGATGCGGTAGCGGATGCGCAGGAAGGCGGCTTCGGGTTCGAAGTGCAGGTCGGAGGCGTCGCGCTTGACGGCGTCGCTCAGCAGCGCGTCGATGAGGCGGACGACCGGCTGGGCGTAGCCGTCGCCGCGGGCGGCCGGGCCGCGCAGTTCGGGTTCGCCGGTTTCGAGTTCGTGGAGGATGCCGTCGATGGACAGTTCGTGACCGTAGAGCTGGTCGATGGCGCGGGCGATCTCGGAGTCGCCGGCGAGCAGGCTGTCGATCCGGGTGGCGGCCGGCAGCAGGTTGCGCAGCTGGTCGATGGCGACGATGTTGTCGATCTCGGACGAGGCGACGATCAGCCGGCCGGCACTGGCGTCGTAGCTGACGGGGATCAGCTTGAGGCGGCGCGCGAGCTGCTGGGGCACGAGGGCCAGCGCGGCGGCGTCGGGCAGCAGGTGGGCGAGGTCGATGCTGGGGCGGTCGAGGGTCCGGGCGAGGGCGTCGCGCAGCGTGGCTTCGGACAGGAAGCCGAGGCGCACGAGTTGGCGGCCGAGGGCTTCGCCGCTGCGGGCCTGTTCGCGCAGCGCGATGTGGAGCTGGTCGGCGCTGATCAGGCCGAGGGCGAGGAGGGTCTGGCCGATGGGGGCGGCGGCGCGGTTCATGGGGCGCTCGCGCCGTGCAGTGCGCGGAGCCGCGTTTCGCAGTCGGCGCGGGGGAAGCGGGCGGGGTGTCGGGCGGCCAGTTGCAGGGCCTGGCGGTAGAAGTCGGCGGCGGGGCGGCGCTGGCCGAGGTGATCGAGGCTGACGGCCAGGTTGTAGGCGATGTCGGGGTCGTCGGGGGCCAGGCCGTGGGCCTGGAACCACGCCTGCTGGGCTTCGGCCCAGCGTTGCTGGCGGGCCAGCGTGTCGGCCAGGGCGAGGCGGAGGGCGAGGCTGTCGGCGCTGTCGGGCCGGTCGGCGAGGCTGTGTCTGAGGCGGGTTTCGGTCTGCCGCGGGTCGGTGCCGGGGAGGCGGCCGAGGCCGGCGACGGCGACCGGGTCGTCGGGCCGCACGACGAGGGCGCGGCGGAAGAAGGCTTCGGCGTCGGCCGGGCGGCGCTCGCGCAGGGCGATGGCGCCGAGGCCGTCGAGGGCGTCGAGGTCGTTGCCGTCGGTGGCCAGGGTCTGGCGGTAGAGCTGGCCGGCGAGCGGCAGGTCGCCGGCGGTGTAGGCGGCGTGGGCGCGGGTGACGGTCAGGCGCGGTGGCGGGGTGTCGGCGGTGCCGCGCCGGAAATGTACGGCGGCATCAGCGGACGCGGCCGGCGGGCGTGGTGCGCCGCGCGGCCGGGGCGGCGCAGCGGCTGGCGGTGGGCCGGCCGGCAGGCGGGTGGGCGGCGGTGGCGGGAGATCGGCTGCCGGGTCGGGGGGCTGTCTGGCGGCGGGAGGTCCGCTGACCGGCGCCACGGCGACCGGCGGCGGGCTGGCGTGGGTCAGCGGCACCGACGCGGGGGCGACGCCCAGCCAGGCGGCGGCGAGGGTGGCGCCGGTCAGCGCCGAGGCGGCGAGGCGCGTCCAGCCAAAGGTGGAGGCTGGTGTGCCGTGCGTTGGGCTGGCCGGTTGCGGACCGATAGCACTTTGCGGCGCCCGCGGGGCTGCGGGGGCCGCTGCGGGGGCTTCCAGCGCGAGTTGCGGTGCGGGAGGCGGGGCGTGCGCCGGTGCGGCGGCGGGCTGCCGGCCTTCCTCGGCCTTGCGCAGGACGTCGAGCAGCAGGCTCATCGGGAGGCGTCGGCGGGGCTGGCGCCGTCGGCCGGAGCTGGCGGCAGCGGCGGCGCGAAGTTGCGGCTGCCGGGGCGCGGTGTTTCGGTGAAGAAGCCGCTGCCGGGCAGCTGCTCGCGCAGGCGGGCGGTGGCGGCGACGAGGCGCGGCTCACGGACCACGACCGGGCGCAGGAAGATCACCAGCTCGGTCTTCTGGATCGCGTTGTCGCGGTTGGTGAAGACTTCGCCGAGCAGCGGGATTGCGCCGATCAGCGGGACGCGGCCGGTCTTGTAGTCGATGCGGTCTTCCATCAGGCCGCCGAGGATCGCGGTTTCGCCATCGCCGAGGCGCAGGATGGATTCGATCTCGCGGGTGCGGATTTGCGGCACGAGGTTGGCGATGGTGGCCGGGATGTTGGGGTTCGGGTCGCGGCGGAAGTCGGAAATGCTGGAGATGGTGGGGCGGACGTTGAGGATGATCTCGTCGGCTGCGCTGACCTGCGGCGTGACGGTCATGACGAGGCCGACCGACACCGCCTGGGGCGTGGTGGTGACGGTGGTCAGCGCGCCGGCGTTGGTGGTCTGGGTGGTGTCGGCCTTGACGTTGAAGTAGACGTATTCCTCGACGACCTTGATGACCGCGGTCTGGTTGTTGAGCACCGACAGCTTGGGGCTGGACAGCACCTTGACGGTGCCGAAGCCTTCGAGAAGGCGAATCGTCGCGTCGATGCCGCCGGGGCTGCTGCCGTAGGCGACGCTGAACGGGGTGACGGCATTGCCGGCGCTGCTGCCGAGGGTCGGGCCGGTGAGGCCGAAGCGCGTGCCGCTGGCGAGGATGCGGCTCCATTCGATGCCCTGGCGGTAGGTGTCGGACAGGCTGACTTCGAGGATCGTCGCCTCGATGAGCACCTGCCGGCGGGCGGCGGTCATCACCCGGTCGATGAACTCGCCCACTTTTTCGTGCTGGCGGCCGGTGGCGCGCACGGTGACGACTCCGGTTTCGCGGTTGGCGATGACCGAGGCGGCTTCGCGGAAGGTGGATTTGTGGATGAGGGTGGTGGTGGTGTTCTGCATCGCGGCCGGATTAGGGCTGGCGGCGAGCCCGCCGCCGGCCGCGGGCTGGGCTGCGCGGCTGCGGTAGCGTCCGGCGACGGCGGCCGGCGGGGTGGCGCCGGTGCCGGTGGTGCTGGCGGTTTCGAGGTTTTCGACGAGGGTTTCGCTGGAGCCTTCGGGCAGGATCTTGTCGGTCTCGCGCAGCAGGTCGCGGATGTTCTTTTCGACGGATTCCCAGAACTGGTTGCGCGAGGCGTTCTCGATGCGTGTCGCCGAGACGTTGCCGCCATTGACGGGGCTGCCGGCCGGCAGTCCGCCGCCGGCCGGGTGCAGCGTGCCGGTGCCGCTGGTGGCGATCTGGGTGTTGGTGGAGACGGTGCCGGTGACGCTGCGGGCGAGGTTGACGTAATCGATGTGATAGGTGCGCAGGAAGGGGCTGTCGGGCATCACGACGAGGTTGGGGCCGTCGAACTCGTAGCGCATGTCGACCTGGCGGGCCAGACGGGCGAGGATCTGCGGCAGGGTCTGGTTGATGGCGTTGAGGGTGACGCTGCCGGCGAGACCGGGGTGGATGTCGATGTTGAGGCGGGCGTCGCGGGCGAGGGCGAAGAGGAGATCCTGGATGCGCAGATTGGTGACGACGACCGAATAGGTTTCGGCCGGGAGGCCGGCCGCCGGGCGCGGCAGGGGCAGGATGTCGGGCACCAGCGGGGGGATCGCGGCGGGCGGCGTCGCACCTTCGCCGACGCCGATGTGGCTGGCCGACGGCTGCCCGGCGGGGAGCGAGCCGCAGGCCGCGAGGGCCACGGTCAGCACGGCGACCGGCGCATGACGGAAGTTCATCGTCGTAGTCGTATGTATTTTTTGTGCGATTCCGGATTCTATGCCAAAAGGGTTGGCTGTGGACCATCCGGCATCTGGCGACGTCGGGCTTTGAGGTTGGTGCGGTGCAGCAGGCGGGTGCGGGGGGCGTGGCGGGGGGAAAAGCTGCCCAAGGGTGTAAGTCATGTGTAAGATTGATCGGCTCTAATCTCGGACGGATTCAGGATCGACGCGCCGGGAGAAAAAAACGATATGGCGCGCGTAGTCGGGTCGTCCTGTTGCCCCCCGCCAGCCAGGTTTCAGAGCATCCAACGTTGCACACTCATAAACACGAGGAGAGGTGAAAAATGACGAACGAAACCACCCAGAAGCTCTACTATCCGTCTGAAGAGGTGGTCCGGAACGCTGCCGTGTCGGGCATGGAGGCGTACAAGGCTCTGTGCGCGGAAGCGGAGCAGGACTACGAAGGCTTCTGGGGCAAGCGCGCCAAGGAACTGCTTGACTGGCAGACCCCCTTCACCCAGGTTCTGGATGAAAGCAATGCGCCGTTCTTCAAGTGGTTTGCCGATGGCAAGCTGAACGTCTCCTACAACTGCCTCGACCGGCAGGTCAATAACGGTCTCGGCGACAAGGTCGCGCTGATCTTCGAAGGCGACAAGGGCGACGTCACCAAGGTTACTTACAAGGATCTGCTCGGCCGCGTCTGCAAGTTTGCCAACGCGCTCAAGAGCGTCGGCGTCAAGAAGGGCGACCGCGTCGTCATCTATCTGCCGATGTCCGTCGAGGGCGTCGTCGCGATGCAGGCCTGTGCCCGTATCGGCGCCACCCACTCGATCGTCTTCGGCGGCTTCTCCGCCCAGTCGCTGGCCGACCGGATCAACGATGCCGGCGCCGTGGCCCTGATCACCTCCGACGGCCAGAACCGTGGCGGTAAGGCGCTGCCCCTCAAGTCCATCGCCGACGAGGCGCTGGCCAGCGGCTGCCCGTCGATCAAGAACGTCATCGTCGTGAAGCGCACCGGCGGCGAAACCGCCATGGTTGCCGGTCGCGACGTGTGGGCCGACGAGCTGCTCGCCAGCCAGTCCGACGTCTGCGAACCGGAATGGGTCGAAGCCGAACACCCGCTGTTCCTGCTCTACACCTCCGGCTCGACCGGCAGGTCAATAACGGTCTCGGCGACAAGGTCGCGCTGATCTTCGAAGGCGACAAGGGCGACGTCACCAAGG
>SSSX01000674.1 GCA_015657735.1 Zoogloeaceae bacterium | reverse complement strand
CGCCGAGGAAGGCGCCATCCGCGCCGCCGCCTTCCGCACCCGCAGCGGCCTCGGGCGCAAGCGGGCGATCCAGATCCTCGAATTCTTCGACCGCAGCGGCTTCACCCGCAAAGTCGGCCGCGGCCACGACGAACAACACCGGATTCGCGGCGATCTTCCGGCAAGTTGAAGGAAATCGCGATAAACTGAAACCAACTTTCAAAAACGGAAGGGATGCGTCCCCCGGTGGGGCGACTGGTCTTCAAAACCAGGAGGGGCCGTCAAGCGGTCCCTGGTGGGTTCGACTCCCATTCTCTTCCGCCACCACTCCGATCCCATGCCCCAACTGCGCGGCTGCCCCTTCCCCGACGATCTGCTCTACGAACCCGACAGCCACCTGTGGTTCGCCGCCGTGGGCGATGCGCGCTACCGGGTCGGCGTCACCCGGCTGGGCATCGCGCTGTCCGGCGAGATACTGCTGTTCACACCCAAGCCGGTCGGAGCGCGGCTCGACGCCGGCCGCGGTTTCGGCCTGCTCGAAGCCGGCAAGACCGTTTTTCCGGTCAAGACGCCGTTCGCCGCCCGGCTTGTCGATGCCAATCCGGCCCTCGATCCGTCGGCCCGCGCGATCAACCTCCACCCCTTCGAATCGTGGCTGGTCGAACTGGAAGCCACCGCACCGCTGCCGGCCGGTGTGCTGCTGCCGTGGTCGGCTGCCGCGCCGCAGATCGAACGGATCATGGAGCGCTACGCCTTCCGCGACCTCGCCGACTTCGCCACGCCGCTGTTCCACGAGGACAACCGTGATTTCTGAACCCGCCCGCCCGGCCGAAAAACTGGCGATCCTCGTGTGGGCGGCCGATCCGTCGCGGCCCGAGCTGTGCGCAACGCCCTTCTACTTTGCCGCGGCGGCGGCGGCGATGGACGTCGAAGTGGAAATGTACTTCACCGCCCGCTCGGTCGAGCTGCTGCGCCGCGGCGTCGCCGAAGGGCTGACCGCCACCGCCGGCAGCACCAAGAGCGTCGCCGACTTCCGCCGCGAAGCGCTGGCCTTCGGCGTCAGACTCTTTGCCTGCCCCACTGCGCTGGCCGGCCATGATGTGCCGGCCGCCGAACTCGTCGCCGGGGTCGTCGCCCAGGCCGGCGCCGCCGCCTACCTCGGCCGCGCCCTCGACCCGGCGTGGCGCACGCTCAGCTTCTGACCCGGCTCGCCAGCCACCCGAACAGTGACAGAAGCGCCAGTCCGGCACCGATCAGCAGGATGCCGGCGATCTCGCTGGCGGCGAAGGATTCGCCGAGCGTGAAGCGCGACGACAGGATCGCCACCACCGGCGTGCCGAGCACCGACAGGCTGGCTTCCCAGGCCGGCACCCGGTCGAGAATCCACACCCACAGCCACCAGCACAGGGCCACGCTGGCCACCGACAGGAAGGACAGGATCAGCACGTAGTCCATCGCCCAGTCGGTCGGATGGCCGGGGATCAGCAGCGCCAGGATCGCCAGCGGGATCGAGCCGAAGATCATCTGCCACATGGTGAGCACCAGCAGGTCGGCCGGCTGCCGGCTGCGCAGCCGCTTGATGAGGATCGTGCCGACCGCCCAGCACAGCGCCGCGCCGAGGCCCAGGGCCTTGCTGAGCAGGCTGGTGTGCATGTTCCACGGTTCGATGATCAGCAGCAGCCCGCCGAGGGTGCTCGCCGCCGCCAGCCACTGCTTGCCGCGCACCCGCTCGCCGAGGATCGGCCAGCCGAGCAGCAGCGTCCAGATCGGCATCGTGAAGATCAGCACCGCGGTCTTGCCGGGGCCGCCTTCGACCAGCGCCGAGGTCTGCAGCATCGTGAAGCCGGTCACCTGCACCACTCCGATCAGCGCCGTGAGCCCGGGGGCGACGAGCTGCATCGACCTGCCGGCCAGACGCACCGCGAGGATCAGCGCCAGCGTGCCGCCGATGCAGCGCTGCGCCGCCAGCGCGAAGGGCGAGGCGTAGTCGAGCCCCTGTTTGACCAGCACCCAGGTGTAGCCCCAGGTGCAGGACAGGACGATCAGGGCCAGCGCGGGCAGGCAGCGGGTCAGCAGCGAAGGTGACGAGGACGGCATCGGAGGTCGGGCAAACGGGAAAATGGGCAGACCGCCGCCGGCCGGGTAAGTTCGCGGCGGCGGCGGGCGGCGCGCTCAGGGCGGGGTCGCCCCCAGCAGCGACAGGGCCAGCGGCGTGGTCAGCGCCGACAGCACCGTGGACAGAATCAGGCTGCCGGCCACCGGGCCTTCCAGCAACCTGAACTGGCGCGCCATCAGATACACGTTGGCGCCCACCGCCAGCGAGGCGAGCATCACCACCACCTGCGTCTCCATCGGCGGCAGGCCGAGCAGGCGGGCCAGCAGCCACACCGCCAGCGGCTGCACCAGCAGCTTGACCGCCGTGATCGCCGCGCTGATCCGCCAGCCCTCGCGCACGCCGTACTCGGCCAGCCCCATGCCGAGGACGATCATCGCCAGCGGCGCGGCGGCCTGGGCGATCATCGCCAGCGGCTGGTCGAGCAGCGCCGGCACCGGCAGCCCCACCAGCCCGAACAGGCTGCCGCCGACGATGCTGGCGACGATCGGGTTGGTCGCCACGCCGCGCACGGTCTTCGCGAAGCCCTTCACCGACAGGCTGCCGTGGCGCGCCCACTCGATCGACACGGTGACCAGCGTCCACAGGATCAGCGAATTGAACACCAGCACCAGCGCCACCGACGGCATCGCCGCCTCGCCCAGCGCCACCCGCGCCAGCGGAATGCCGAGCAGCACGTTGTTCGAAAAGATGCCGCCGAGGGCAAACACCGACTGGGCCTGGCCGTCCAGCCGGAACGCCTTCCAGGCCAGCACGCGGCCGATCACGAAGACGATCAGGCAGCTGCCGAAAAAGGCCACCAGCAGCCGCGCATCGACCGGCGGCAGGCGCGACAGGTCGCTCATCATGCGGAACAGCATCGCCGGCATGGCCACCGTGAAGACGAAGCGCGACAGGTTTTCGGACATGGCCCGCGGCCAGCCGGAAAAACGCATCAGCGCGTAGCCGATGAAAACCAGCCCGAAGAACGGCGCGGCGAGGGCAAGCTGATGCAGGAAGGCGGACATCGGACGGTGCGCGGACAGTGCGGAAAAAAACGACCGCCCAGCCTACGCCAAAGCCAGCCGGAACTGTATTGGGGCACACGCGTACCCCGGCGCGGCGGTTCAGCGTCCGTCGGCGCTGTCGTGCTCGGCCGGCGGCGCCACCTTGACGACCTCCGCCAGCGTCGTGATGCCGGCCGCCACCTTGGCCGCCCCCGACAGCCGCAGCGGCTTCATGCCCTCGCGCAGCGCCACCTCGCGCACCCGCGCCAGATCCATGTCGGCCGACACCGCCTGTTTCACGTCGGGCGACATCAGCAGGATCTCGTAGAGGCCGATGCGGCCCATGTAGCCGGTCATCCGGCATTCGATGCAGCCGGTCGCGCGGTGAATGCGCGCCGGCCGCACCGCCTTCCACGGACGCACGAGGTGATCCCAGATCGCCTCCTCCTCCGGCGTCATCGGGTGGGCCTGCTTGCAGTGCGTGCACAGCACGCGCACCAGGCGCTGGGCCATGATGCCGAGCAGCGTGGCGTTGAGCAGGTAGGCCGGCACGCCCAGATCGAGCATGCGGGTGAGCGCCGACGGGGCGTCGTTGGTGTGCAGCGTCGACAGCACCAGATGGCCGGTGAGCGCCGCCTGGATCGCCATCTCGGCGGTTTCGAGGTCGCGGATCTCGCCGACCATGATGATGTCCGGGTCCTGCCGCATCAGCGCCCGCACGCCTTCGGCAAAGCCGAGATCGATGGCCTGGTGCACCTGCATCTGGTTGAAGGCCGGCTCGACCATCTCGATCGGGTCTTCGATGGTGCACACGTTCACCTCCGGCGTCGCCAGCTGCTTGAGCGTCGAATAGAGCGTGGTGGTCTTGCCCGAGCCGGTCGGGCCGGTGACCAGGATGATGCCGTTGGGCCGCGACGAGATGGATTTCCAGCGCGCCTCGTCCTGCTCCGAAAAGCCCAGCTCGGCCATGTTGCGCACCAGCACCTCGGGGTCGAAGATGCGCATCACCAGCTTTTCGCCGAACGCGGTGGGCAGCGTGGACAGCCGCAGCTCAACCTCCTTGCCGCTCGCCACCCGCGTCTTGATGCGCCCGTCCTGGGGCCGGCGCTTCTCCACCACGTCCATCCGGCCGAGGATCTTGATGCGGCTGGTCATCGCGGTGAGCACCGGCATCGGCATCTGGTAGACCTGATGCAGCACCCCGTCGATGCGGAAGCGCACCAGCCCCATGTCGCGCCGCGGCTCGATGTGGATGTCGCTGGCGCGCTGCTCGAAGGCGTACTGCCACAACCAGTCGACGATGTTGACGATGTGGCGGTCGTTGGCGTCGTATTGCCGGTTGCCGTGGCCGAGTTCGACCAGTTGCTCGAACGACGACAGGTGGCCGCCGCTCTGCGCGCCGCTGCTTTGCGCCGCCTTCTTGACCGAACGCGCCAAGTTGTAGAACTCGACCAGATAGCGCGCCACGTCGGCCGGGTTGGCGACGACGCGGCGGATGTCCTTTTTGAGGATGCCGGCGACTTCCTTTTCCCATTCGCGCAGGAAGGGCTGGGTGGTGGCCACCACCACCTCGCGCAGGCCGACCTGCACCGGCAGCACGCCGAAACGCGTCGCGTAGGCCGACGACATCACCGCCGTCACCGCCGCGAAATCGATCTTCAGCGGATCGATGCGCAGGTAGCCCAATTCCACCTTGCCGGCCAGCCATTCGGTCAGCTCCTCGAGGCCGAGCGGGCGGTGGGGCGGCAGCCGCGACATCCACTTCTGGCCGGCCACCGCGATCAGCGGATGGACCTCGTCGCTGCGCTGACGCCGGGCCGCCAGCAGCGCATCGGCGTCGGAACGCGCCACGATGCCGTCGTCGACCAGCCAGTCGACGACTTCGGCCAGGCTCAGGCGGTGCTCGTGGGCGGCATCG
>SSSX01000673.1 GCA_015657735.1 Zoogloeaceae bacterium | reverse complement strand
CTTTTCAACTTCATCTCGCCCTTCATCAAGGACGGGGCCCTGACCCTCGACTGGGAAGACGAAGTGCTCGCCGGTGCGTGCCTGACCCATGCCGGCGAACTTCGCCACGCCGGCGTCAAGCAGGCCCTCGGCCTTTAACGGGAGACGACCATGGACGGATTCCTCGCTGTATACATCTTCATGCTCGCCGCCTTCACCGGCTACGAAGTCATCTCCCGCGTGCCGGTCATCCTGCACACCCCGCTGATGTCCGGCTCGAACTTCGTGCACGGTGTCGTGCTGGTCGGCGGCATGATCGCCCTCGGCCAGGCCACGACCCCGCTGGAGCAGGCCATCGGCTTCGTCGCCGTGCTACTCGGCGCGGCCAATGCGGCCGGTGGTTACGTCGTCACCGAACGCATGCTCGCCATGTTCAAGTCGAAGGAGAAAAAGTAATGGCTATCAAGTGGCTGATTGACGCGAGCTACTTTGTCGCCGCGGTACTCTTCATCCTCGGCCTGAAGGGCATGAGCTCGCCGGTTTCGGCGCGCAAGGGCATCGTCTGGGCCGGTGTCGGCATGGTTCTCGCCACGGTGGTCACCTTCCTGACCCCGGGCATGGGCAACTATCTGCTGATGATCATCGCCATCGGCCTCGGCGGCGCGCTCGCCTGGATCTCCGGCAAGAAGGTCGCGATGACCGACATGCCGCAGATGGTGGCGATCTACAACGGCATGGGCGGCGGCGCCGCGGCAGCCATCGCGGCGGTCGAATTTGCCCGCGGCGAGATGCACGGCACGGTCGTCACGCTGCTCGCCACCCTCGGCGCGCTGATCGGCGCGGTGTCCTTCTCCGGTTCGGTGGTCGCCTGGGCCAAGCTCCAGGGGGTCATGAAGAACGCCTTCCGGCTGCCCGCCCAGAACGCCGTGAACATCGTGCTGGCGCTGGCAACGATCGGCCTCGGCATCGCGCTCGTCATCGCGCCGGCGATCGATCCGATGCTGGTCGTCGCCTTCTTCGTGCTGGCGCTGATCCTCGGCACGATCATCACGCTGCCGATCGGTGGCGCCGACATGCCGGTGGTGATCTCGCTGTTCAACGCCTTCACCGGCCTGGCAGTGGGTTTCGAGGGCTTCGTGATGGGCATTCCGGCGCTGATCATCGCCGGTATCGTCGTCGGCGCCGCCGGCACGCTGCTGACCCAGTTGATGGCCAAGGCCATGAACCGGCCGATCAGCAACATCCTGTTCGTGCCGATGGCCGCCGCCGGCGGTGGCGAGGCCGTCGAAGGCGAACAGAAGGAAGTCGGCGCGATGGATGCGGCGGCGATGATGCGCTACGCCAGCAAGGTCATCATCGTGCCGGGCTACGGCATGGCGGTGGCCGGCGCCCAGCACAAGGTGTGGGAAATGACCGAACTGCTGGAGGAAGCCGGCGTCGAGGTCAGCTTCGCCATCCACCCGGTGGCGGGCCGCATGCCGGGCCACATGAACGTGCTGCTCGCCGAAGCCGGCGTGCCGTACGAGAAGATCTTCGACCTGGAAGAAATCAACGCCGATTTCGCCCAGGCCGACGTGGCCCTGGTGATCGGCGCCAACGACGTGGTGAACCCGTCGGCACGTACCGACAAGTCCAGCCCGATCTACGGCATGCCGATCCTCAACGCCGACATGGCGCAGAACGTCATCGTCGTGAAGCGCGGCAAGGGCACCGGTTACTCGGGTATCGAGAACGCGCTGTTCTACAAGGACAACACGCGCCTGCTGTACGGTTCCGCCCAGCAGGCGGTGGCCGAGGTGATCCAGCACGTGAAGGCGATGTCGGTCTGATCGACACCGTCCCGTCCGATGAAAAAGCCACCTTCGCGGGTGGCTTTTTCATTTGTGCGACCGGAACGACGCTTGCCGGCCGGAGCGCTTCGGCGTGGGGAAGGGGCGATCTGCCCGGGCCCGCATCGCCGGCCGCGTTTAGCGGCGGTCGAGCGATATCTGGCGCGACAGCGCGATCAGCGGCAG
>SSSX01000672.1 GCA_015657735.1 Zoogloeaceae bacterium | reverse complement strand
GTCCTCTACGGCTTTCCCGGAAAAATAGAGACGGTCAGCCGCGCGGTCAATCTGATGGGGATGCAGCAGGTGCACGATCTGGTCCTCAGCACCGCGGTCGTCGGTGCCTTCGCCGGCATCCGGCCGGCCCGCCTGCACATGACGCAGTTCTGGCAGGGCTGCGTCTTCCGCGGCCTGGCGGCGCGGGCGGCCGCCCGTCAGCTCGGCATGGGCGACCCGGAGCGGATGTTCGTCGAAGGCCTGCTGGCCGACATCGGCCATCTGGTGATGTTCCAGGCCGACCCCGACAGCGCCGGCGCCGCGCTCGAAACCGCCAGCGCCCGGCAGATTCCCGTCCATGAAGCGGAGGCCGCCATCGTCGGCTGCAACTACGCCGAAGTCGGCGCCGCGCTGGCGTCGGCCTGGCATCTGCCGGGCGGCTTCGCCACCGCGATCGGCGCCCAGCTGATGCCCGCGCTGGGCGGCACCCACGCGACCGAGGCGGCCCTGCTCCACCTCGCCAACCAGATTCTCGCCACCGACGACGACCAGGACGACGGTGCCGACGAAGCCGCGCTGCAACGCCTCGACCCGATGACGTCGGCGATGCTCGAGATGAGCGCCGAACGCATCGCCTCGATCCGCGCCGCGGTCCACCAGGAACGGGCCGCGGTGATCGCCCTGTTCTTTCCCAACCTGCGTTGAGCCTCGACAACGCGGCGGACCGCCGCCGGGGCCCTCAGCCGCGCCGGAACACCGTCTCGACCGTATCCCCGGCCTCGATCCGGCCGCGCCACACCACGGTGGTGCTCGGCACGACGCGGTCGTAGCCGCGCGACACCCAGCCGGCCAGCGGCTCGTTCGAGCCGTGGAGGATGCTCACCTCGCCGTCCGGCGGCAGCACCATCGTCAGGCACACCGGCCCGTTGGCGATCGACAGGCCGTCGGGCATGCAGGTGACGTTGCAGTCCTCGCTGAAATGCCAGTTCAGCGTCACCGTCTGCGCCGCCTGGCCGAGCAGTTCGTCGCGCACCGTCAGGCACCCGCCCGGTTTGTCGAGATCCCAGCTGCGCCGGTGAGTCGGACGCCCGGCCAGGCGCCGGTAGCCGTCGTGCTCGGCCACCAGCCGCTCGGCGATCCGGCTGCTCTCGCGCTCGACGACCGTCGCCCGGTACTTGCGCACCCACATGAACTTGCCGCCCGACACCGCCTGATCGGCGCCGTCGATGCACAGCGTGTTGTGCATCGACGTGCCGCGGAAGCCGTCGCGCCACAGGCGGGAGCCGTGGTAAGTGCCGGTGCCGGGGTCGACCAGGAATTCCCGCCCGGCCACCGACAGCGTGAACGACAGCGCGTCGGCGTGGCCGTGGGCGGCGATCCCGCCGAGGCCCAGCGGACCGGCATCGGCGACGATGCGGATCTCTTCCGGCGTATCCAGATTGGCCCCCAGCACGAACATCCCGCCATCGCGGAAATCGGTGCGCGGGGTGGCCGGCACCGCCTTCAGCAGCAGGTCGTCGAAGGGCCGGCAGGCTTCGCGGCCGAGCAGCCAGCGGGTGCGCAGGTCCACCACGCCGGCCTTGCGGGCGAAGGCCGGGTTGGCAAACAGCAGCGCCCCGGTCGCCAGCTGGCTCTGGAAGGCACACCCGCCAGCCCCCAGCGACAGGCCGGAGACGCGGCCATCGTCGGCATCGCCGAACATCGGCACGTGACCGCCGGCATCCATGATCGCCGCCACGTAGTCGAGCAT
The DNA here is from genome assembly GCA_015657735.1 of Zoogloeaceae bacterium. Taxonomy (GTDB): domain Bacteria; phylum Pseudomonadota; class Gammaproteobacteria; order Burkholderiales; family Rhodocyclaceae; genus Zoogloea. The sequence goes on along the minus strand of SSSX01000672.1, from coordinate 3,283 downwards.
CGCCTCCATGCGCTGCCAGTAGGCATCGGAAAACGGCTTGCCGGTGGCGCGCGAGGCGAGCCCGGCAAACAGCAGGAAATCCCACACGAACTGCTGGTAGGCGGTGGTCTGCTCGCGGTTGACGCCGTCCGGCGCGTTCTGCGCCAGCACCTCGCGCTCCAGACCGTCGCGGGCGATGCGCCGCCATTGCTTGGCGTCGTCCCAGAACGGCCAGGTCGCCCCGGCCACGAACAGCCCGGCGAGTTCGCCAATCAGATGATTGTTGGCCGACGAATGGCGCGACAGATGGCCGCGGATGAACTCCGCGTGGCGCCACACGCTGTTCAGCCAGTCGGTACGCAGCACCTTGCCGACCGGGTGGTCGAACAACGGCGACTGCAGGCCGCCGATCAGCTGCCACACCGTCGCCCAGTTGATCAGCCGGATGCCCGCCTCGAGGGCGCTGGCCCAGTTCGGCCCGAGCGGATACGGACACTGCACGAACCAGCTTTCGAGCAGGGTGCCGACGCCGTCCAGATAGCGCTCGTCGCCGGTGATCTGCCAGGCCTGGGCCAGGCTCACCAGCTCGAGGTGCCGGTTGGGTTCCCACAGGTATTTGATGTCGCCGGTCTGCGCGGTGTCGCGGAACGACATCACCTTGCCGTAGGTCATCGGCAGCAGCGCGCCGTTGTCGGGATTGCAGTTCCATTCGGGCGGAAAACCCAGCTCCACCGCGTCGCGCGCAAACAGCCGCCAGTAGCCCGACAACACTTCGTTGGCGCGCTGCAGCACGGCGCCGGTCTGATCCGGCAGCTCGCGGGGCAGCCAGCGCGCGCCCTGGCGGTCGAGACGGAGCGCCGGCACCTCGACCGGCGTCCGGCGGCGCTCCATGGCCTGGCTGGCCGTGGAGCCGGCGCGGCCGACGATCTCGGTGACGGACATGCAACGCAGGCGGTTCCAGTACCAGCCCACCTGGGTCAGATTAGACATTGGATTCATCGCTCCCACTCAGCCGGCTGACGATCTGCCGGAATTTTCCACTGCGCGTGCGGGCGATCTGCGCCACACGCTCGATTCGAATGATGACCTGCTCGCCGAGCCGCTCGCGCGCGCGCAGCAGCAGCGCCTGTTCGTCCCGGTTACCGAAGTCGGGGCCGGCGACGATGCGGATGCACACCTCGTCGAGGCGCTCCTGCACGACCTGGGCTTCGACCAGCCCAAAGAGCCCCGAGAAGATCCAGTCGAGCATCACCACATGGCGGCCGTCGGGCGTGCGGATGGTGTCGTCGACCCGCCCGAGCACCCGCTCGACGACCCGGAAGCTGCGTCCGCACGGGCACGCGAAGGCCGGATCGGCGAGCACCACGCGGTCGTCGGCGCGGTAGCGCAGGAACGGCATGCAGCGGTTGCCGAAGCCCGTCGCGATGAGGTTGGCGGTGCCGTCGCCGTTGGCCTCGAACTCCACGCAGCCGTAGTCCTCCATCACGTGGTAGTGGCCGTGCTCGCAGGTGCCGATGGCGGCCACCCGTTCGAAGGCGCCGTACCAGTCGAAGACGCCGCAGCCGAAGCGCCCGGCGATGATCTGCCGGTCGGCGGGGCTCAAGGTTTCCGACGACGTGACGATGCCGCGCAGCGACGCACCGCGGTAGCCGCGGTCGTGCTCCTCGAGCCAGCGCGCGAGATAGCTCACCGACGACGGATAGGCCTGGATCATCACCGGGTCGAAGCGCTCCAGCGCCTCGATGTAGGCCGCACCGTTCTTCGGCGTCAGATGGTAGGAAGACAGCATCAGCATGTTGTCGGCGCGGTTCATGCGCCACAGCTGTCCGTCCGACTGGCGGGCCGGCACCACCGGCTCGCCGCGCAGCCAGGCGCGCCGCTCGCCGTGCCGGTAACCGGCCCAGTGCGCCTGACGCTGGACGAAGGCCTGCTCGAAGGCGATCGCGCGACGGTCGCGCCAGCCCGACATCGCCCGGCCGGTGGTGCCGCTGGTCGAGCCTTTGAAACGCAGCCACGGCCCGCCTTCGGCAAGCAGGCGCTCGCCGGCGGCGATCACCTCGCCCTTGGTCAGCACCGGCACTTCGCACAGGTCGTCGAGGCTCGTCCAGCGCGCCGGATCGATGCCGTATTCGGCGAACAGCTCGCGGTAATAGGGCACCCGGCGGCCGGCATGCAGCGCCAGCTGGCGCATCGACTCAAGCTGCAGGGCCTGCCACTGCGCCGGCGCCAGCCACTGGCTGCGCTCGATGGCCCGCGCGGTGCGCGCCATCGCCCCGCGCGCGGTCACCATCCCGCGCAGGCGGCTGGTGAAGGACAGCAGCTCCTCCTGCAGCGCCGGCGACGCGTAGCGGTAAAAACGCGAGTGACTCGAGATCATGCTGTTCAACCTGCCTTCCGCGCCGCACCGTCGAGGCGCTGCCAGGCGGCGTCGAGCAGTCCGCGGACACGGGCGATGCCGTAAGCGTCGAGCACCCGCCGGCGCCCGGTTTCGCCCATCCGCCCGGCCAGCGCCGCGTCGGCCAGCAGCGGCTTGAGCGCCGCCACCAGCGAAGCCACATCGTCGGGCTCGGCCAGCATGCCGTTGTCGCCCTCGGCGATCACCTGCGGAATGCCGCCGACCCGCGTCGCCACCACCGGCAGGCCGGCGGCCTGGGCTTCCAGCAGGGCCATCGGCACCCCCTCGAAGCGCGACGGCAGCACGAAGATGCCGGCGCGGGCCAGCAGGCAGGCCTTGGCCTCGCCGGCCACCCAGCCCGGCAGTTCGATCCGCTCGGCGACACCGGCCGCCGCCGCGGCGGCGCGCACCGCCGCCAGATCGCCCTCGCCGGCCAGGATCGCGCGCAGCCCGGGGCGCACGCCGGCCAGCCGGGCCAGCGCCTCGATCAGCACGAAAACACCCTTGGCCTCCTCGAGGCGGCCGAGGAACAGCAGCGTCTGCGGCTCGCGCGCCACGTCGGCCGGCAGGTCGACCGGCAGCACCGGGTTGGGCAGCACGCGCACATCGGGATGGCCGATGGCCTCGCGCAGCCACGCGGCCCAGCTCTCCGACAACACGAAAACCACCCCGGCGCCATGCACCGTGCGGGCGATCCACGCCCGTTCGAGGCGCGAGGCGCCGGCGTGGTAGCGGTCGAAGGCGCCGCCGTGGAGGTGGAAGATGTACGGTTTGCCGGCCAGCCGGGCCAGCGCCAGCAGCACGCTCTTGCGGCGGAAACTGGCGTTCGACGCCGAATGGGCGTGCACCGCCGCCACCCGCCCGCCGATCAGCAGCCCGGCGAAACGCAGCAGCGCCGATGCAAAGGCC
>SSSX01000671.1 GCA_015657735.1 Zoogloeaceae bacterium | reverse complement strand
CCTTCGCCGCCTCGCCGAGGTCGAAGGCCGCCGGACACACGAGGTTGCCGACGTTCTCGATCAGCAGCACGCTGCCCTCCGCCGGCGCCAGCCGTTCGAGGGCCTGGCCGACCATCGAGGCGTCGAGATGGCAGCCCTTGCCGGTGTTGATCTGCAGCGCCGGTGCGCCGGTGGCGCGGATGCGCTCGGCGTCGAAACTGGTCTGCTGGTCGCCTTCGATGACGCTCACCGCCTGCCGCGCCTTGAGCGCCTCGATGGTGCGCACCAGCAGCGTGGTCTTGCCCGAACCGGGGCTCGAGACGAGGTTCAGCGCGAGGATGCCGCGTTCGGCCAGCCAGCTCCGGTTGCGTCCGGCGTAGCCGTCGTTCTTGGCGAGAATGTCCTGCCCGATCTTCACCATCCGCGCCTGACTCAGGCCCGGCGCGTGGGCGCCGGCGGGGCCGTGGCCGTAGTGGACGCTGCCGTCGGCGGCTGCCGGCGGCGCCTCGGCGGCGGTGCCCGGCCCGGGATGAGCGTGGCGCTGCCAGGTGCCGTCGGCATGCTGATGAAAGCGGGGATGGCCGGCGGCCGGCACCCACTGACGACGATACGGATGGTCGTGGGCAGCGTCCGCTGCCGGCACCTCGCCTTCGATGCGGGTTTCGCCGGCCCCGCAGCCGCACACATTGCACATCTCACACCGCCTTCATTCGATTTCCAGTTCCTTCACCCGCATCCCGGTGCCGCCGCTGGCCTGCACCCGGTAGCCGCCGCAGCGCGGGCACGGATCATACAGCGCGTCGATCGGCACCGTTGCCGCGCACTGCAGGCACCAGCCGGTGCCGGGCACGCGTTCGATCCGCAGCGCCGCGCCGTCGGCGATGCCGTCCTTCATCACCACGTCGAAGCAGAAGCGCAGCGCCTCCGGCTCGACGGATGCCAGCTGGCCGATTTCGAGCACGACGGTCCTGACCCGGCCGAAACCCTGGGCGCGACCGGCGTCCTCGACGATCTGGCGGATGCCTTCCGCCAGCGACATTTCATGCATCCACGTCCTCCACCGCCTGCGGCACGCGGCGCGGCAGCGGCACCCGCCGCGCCGGCGCCTGCACGACGTGCCGGTAGACGTTTCACGATACCTTTTTGTGGGCGGAATTGCGAACCGTCGGCGCGCCCACCGCCAGGCGCAGGCCACCCTCCGCCGGGCCGCCGCCGGCGGCAGCACGCCGGCATCCCGGCGCGAGCCCCGGGGCGAATTCCAAAGCGGTAAAAAAACCCTTTCCAAGACTGCGTTTTTTCGGCAAGGTCACAAAAAATATGACTTTTGTCGCATCGCCGCAGAAGTTGACGACCCGAGCCGGCTATCCTGATTTATTGTCCCCGCCCATGAAATCCCTCCTCCCCGCCCTTGCGGCCCTTGCCTTTCTCGCCACACCGGTTCCGGGCCGCGCCGCCCCCGGCGAGGCACCGCCGCCGCCCGCCGAATCGTCCGCCCCCGCCGACCCGCTGGCGCTGCCCGCGCCGGTCAAGGTCACGCGCTGGGAGGACACCGGCCTGAAGCCGAACCAGGCACGCGAATGGCAGAACTATTCCTTCACGCCGCAGGAGGCGATGAACTGGCAGCGCGCCGGCTTCGAGCCGGTCGTCGCACGCACCTGGTCCGACAAGGGTTTCGACGCCGACGAGGCGCAGGCCTGGCGCGACTCGGTACGCAACAGCCGGACCATGATGGCGGAGATGGACAGTTCCGACCCCGCCGCCTGGAAACGCGAGGGCTTCACGCCGATGGACCGGCTGGCATGGTGGGAGGCGGGCTTCGTGTTCGACGACGCGGTGCTGCTGGCCCGCGCCGGCATGACCCCCGCCGACGCCGCCTGGCACGGCCACGAGAAGCTGAAGGAACTGCGGAGCGGCCCCGCCGCCGCCGGCGCAACCGCCCCGAAGGGTGGCGGCGCGTCGGCCGGCGCCGCGCCGGTCACCGCGCCGGCGCCCAGCCTGCACGACATCTGGGTCGTCGTCGGCCCCTTCCTGAAGGTCGGCATCGTCGGGCTCGCCGCCTTCATCGCCGGCGGCTTCGCGTTCTTCCTCTACCGTCGCGACCAGGTCAACCGCAAGCTGTCGGCGATCAAGGCCGACGCTCCCGACAGCGAATTGCCGGTCGACGAAAAAGCGCCCGCCGCCCACACCCGGCTGGGCCGCAAGGTCTTCGAGAAACGCAAACCGGCGCGGCAGGTCCGGCTGTTCAAGCAGCTCAGCCCGCACTGCATCCACTGCAAGAGCCACAACGTGCGGCGCTCGCGGATGCATCCGCACAAGTTCGCCGGCATCAACTTCACCGAATACTTCCGCTGCAAGAGCTGCGGCCGGCACTTCGCGATCGTCAGCTACACCCAGATCCTGCTGACCTCCGGCGGGATCGTGCTGTCGCTGATCCTTCTCACCGCCTCCTTCATCTACGTATTCTCGGTGGCCTGAGCCCCGTCGCCGGTCCGGCCCCATGCACCGACTGACGATCCGTCCCGTCGATTTCGATCAGGCTGCCGACACCGCGGCCTTCCTGTTCCTGCTCGACCACTACATGCGCAGCCCGACCGGCAACGGCCGGCCGATGGACGACGCCCTGCGGGCGCGCCTGCCAGCCGAGCTGCGCCGCCGGCCGAACGTCCTGTCCTTCATCGCCTGGCTGGATGACGAAGGCGGGCCACGCCCGGCCGGCCTGATCAATTGCGTCGAAGGCTTTTCGACCTTCGCCGGCAGGCCGCTGCTGAATGTGCACGACATCGTCGTGCACCACGATTTCCGCCGCCGCGGCATCGCCCGGGCGCTGCTGGCCCACGCCGAAACGGTCGCCCGCCAGCGCGACTGCTGCAAGCTGACGCTCGAAGTGCTCGAAGGCAATCGCGGCGCCCACCGCGCCTACCTCGAATTCGGCTTCCAGCCCTACCAGCTCGACCCGGCGATGGGTGCCGCGCTGTTCATGGAAAAGAAGCTGTAGCGGCGCACGGCGCTCACCACGCCAGCCACTCGCCCGCCAGCCGGTATTCGCTGCCGCGCATGCCCTGCTTGAAACGCCCGTAACCGTCCGACGACGAATAGCCGCCCAGGTCGAAGCGCTCGCAGCCGGCGGCCTGCATCGCCAGCGCGGCGTGCCACAGCAGGAAGTTGCCGGCCTTTTTCCGGCGCGCCTCCGGCCCGAACCAGCCGACGAAATACTCTGCGCTGCGCGCGAAACGGAAGACGATCATCCCGGCCAGCGGCTGCCCGTCGAGCAACGCCCGGCAGACGATAAAATCCTCCGGCGCAGCACGCTGCAGCGCCCGCAGGAAATCCGGCGGCGTGCCGGCAAAACCCTTGTCGTCCATGTGCTCGCGGTGACGGGCGAGCATCCACTCGACGACCGCCGGCTCGGTACTCGCCTCGAAAACCAGGCCACCCCGCCCGGCGCCGTTGAGATGGGTGCGCCAGCTCGGCAGCAGTTGCGCCCGCAGGACGTCGGCGCGCAGACGCAGATCCACCACCGCCGAACACCAGCCCGCCGCGCCGCGCGGGCGGAAACCCTCGACCCGCAGCCACGCCCGGTGCGCCTCCGCATCCGCCACACCCGGCGCAAGCAGCAGCACCCCGCGCCGTCCGAAACGCCAGCGCCGGCGCAGCGCGCGATACACGCCCCGGACTTCGGCCTCGTCGGGCACGGCGGCAAGGAACAGCGGGCCACGATTGATCCGCGCCGCCAGCGGAAGGCCGAGCAGCCGTCGGACCAGAACCTGGCAGATCGCCACCGGCCGGCCGCTGTGCTCAAAAACCAGCCGCTCGACGCACCAGCCGGACGCCGCCTTGGCGTCGCCATAGGCCCAGCTTTGCACGATGGCCGGCGCCGCCACGCGGCCGAACAACGCATCCCATTCACCCCGGTCCGCCACCAGACGGACCACGCTCTCCCGGCCGGAAGCGCCGGTGACAGCGACAGGCGAGACGATGGAAGCAGAGGCGGGATGGGTCATGACCGGGGGCACACGATGCGAAGCGAACCGTGATGCTACGTGCCGGCCGTGGAACGGCCACGGAACGGATTCACGATTCTTCACAATCCCGGCCGCGCAAGAAAAAGCCCGGCATCCGCCGGGCTCCTTTGTTGCAAAAACAGCAACAATCAACGCTGGATTTGCGTCACGTCGCGCACGGCGCCGGTGTCGGCACTGGTGGTCAGCGCGGCATAGGCCTGCAGCGCCGCCGACACGTGGCGGACCCGGTTGGCCGGCTTCCAGCCGCGTGCATCCTGGGCCGCGCGACGCTTGGCGAGTTCGGCATCCGACACCTTCAGGTGGATGCGGCGGTGGGGGATGTCGATCTCGATGACGTCGCCCTCCTCGACCAGACCGATGGCGCCGCCGCAGGCCGCTTCCGGCGAGGCGTGGCCGATCGACAGGCCGGAGGTGCCGCCCGAGAAGCGGCCGTCGGTGAGCAGCGCGCACGCCTTGCCGAGGCCCTTGGACTTGAGGTAGCTGGTCGGGTAGAGCATTTCCTGCATGCCCGGGCCGCCCTTCGGACCTTCGTAGCGGATCACCACCACGTCGCCGGCGACGATCTGGTCGCCGAGGATGCCGGCCACCGCGTCTTCCTGGCTCTCGAACACGCGGGCGCGGCCGGTGAATTGCCAGATCGATTCATCGACGCCGGCCGTCTTCACGATGCAGCCCTTCTCGGCGATGTTGCCGTACAGCACGGCGAGGCCGCCATCCTGGCTGAAGGCGTTGGCCTTGTCGCGGATCACGCCGCGGCTGCGGTCCATGTCCAGCTCGTTCCAGCGGCGGTCCTGGCTGAAGGCGACCTGGGTCGGCACGCCGCCCGGCGCGGCCTTGTAGAAGTTGAACACGCCGGCGTCGTGGGCCTGCATCACATCCCAGGTGGCCAGCGCTTCGCCGAGGGTCTTGCTGTGGACGGTGGGCAGGTCGGTGTGCAGCAGGCCGGCGCGGGAGAGTTCGCCGAGGATGGCCATGATGCCGCCGGCGCGGTGCACGTCCTCGATGTGCACATCGGCCACCGCCGGCGCGACCTTGCACAGGCACGGCACCTGACGCGACACGCGGTCGATGTCCTTCATCGTGAAATCGACGCCGGCTTCCTTGGCGGCGGCCAGCAGGTGCAGCACGGTGTTGGTCGAGCCGCCCATCGCCACGTCGAGGCTGATCGCGTTCTCGAAGGCCCGGTAGCTGGCGATCGAGCGCGGCAGCACCGATTCGTCGTCCTGTTCGTAGTAGCGGCGGGCCAGCTCGACGATGCGGCGGCCGGCCTCCTTGAACAGGCGCTCGCGGTCGGCGTGGGTGGCGACCACGGTGCCGTTGCCGGGCAGCGACAGGCCGAGCGCCTCGGTCAGGCAGTTCATCGAGTTGGCGGTGAACATCCCCGAGCACGAACCGCAGGTCGGGCAGGCGGAACGTTCGATGGCATCCACCTCCTCGTCCGAGCAGCTGCTGTCGGCCGCCTTGACCATCGCGTCGACGAGGTCGAGGGAGATCACCTTGGCTTCCCACTTGACCTTGCCGGCCTCCATCGGGCCGCCGGACACGAAGATCGCCGGAATGTTGAGGCGCAGCGCCGCCATCAGCATGCCCGGGGTGATCTTGTCGCAGTTCGAGATGCACACCATCGCGTCGGCGGTGTGGCCGTTGCACATGTATTCGACGCTGTCGGCGATCAGGTCGCGGCTCGGCAGCGAGTAGAGCATGCCGCCGTGGCCCATCGCGATGCCGTCGTCGATGGCGATGGTGTTGAATTCCTTGGCGACGCCGCCGGCCGCCTCGATCTCCCGCGCCACCAGCTGGCCCAGATCCTTCAGGTGCACATGGCCGGGCACGAACTGGGTGAAGCTGTTGACCACGGCGATGATCGGCTTTTCGAAATCGCCGTCCTTCATGCCGGTGGCGCGCCACAGGGCGCGGGCGCCGGCCATGTTGCGACCGGCGGTGGAGGTGCGGGAACGGTACTGGGGCATCGCGGGGAACTCCGTCTTCAACGAATGGATTGTTGCCAATTTGCCATTCTAGCGCGTTGCGCCGGTGCTGCCGTGTCCCTTTCGCTGCCCCGCCGGGCACCGCCTCATACCCGGAAGCGGGCGACGGTCTGCTGCAACTGGCCGGCCAGTTGTTCCATGTCGCGGGCGGCGCTGGCGGTGGATTCGACCGCCGCGGTGTTGTCGCGGGCCATCGCGGCGATGGCCTCGATGCTCTGCGCCACCGCCGCGCTGGCGCTGCGTTGCTGCTCGGTGGCGCCGGCGATCTCGTCGAGACCGTGGCCGACCGCCACCACCGATTCGTTGGCCGCGGCGATCGCCTCGGAGACGGTCCCCACCGACGTCCGGCTCGACGCCAGGTGGTCGAGGCCCTGGTGGATCGCCTCGCGCACCGCCACCGACTGACGCGACAATTGCCCGGTGACGGCGTCGATCTCGCCGGCCGAACGGGCCGACTTTTCGGCCAGCTTGCGCACCTCGTCGGCCACCACCGCGAAGCCCCGGCCTTGCTCGCCGGCGCGGGCGGCTTCGATGGCGGCGTTGAGCGCCAGCAGG
>SSSX01000670.1 GCA_015657735.1 Zoogloeaceae bacterium | reverse complement strand
TCGCTGGCCACCGGTCTCAACGCCGCCGCCCAGGCCGCCAAGGTGGCGGCCAACCAGGCGGCCCAGGCGGCGGCTGCGGCGGCGGCCAAGTCGGCCGGCGAGGCGGCGGCCAAGCAGGCCTTGCAGGAGGCGGCCCGCAAGCTCGCCGAACAGGCGGCCCAGGATTACGTCCAGAAGGTGGGCGAGGAGGTCGTCAAGTCGGTCGGGCGCCAGGCCGGCAACGTGCTGCGCGAAACCTTCATGGCGCGGGTCGGCATGGCGGTGTCGAGCCTGTCGTGGGTGGCGACGACCGTTTTCGACGATGCCGACCGCTGGGCCTGGGACCGCATCGGCAAGCTCGGCGGCGATCCGCTGGCGGGGGCCATGCTGCACCAGAAGCTGCTCGACCAGGGGCGCACCGGCAATGTGTTCGTCTTCGACGAAGAACGTCTGGCGCGCCTGGTCGTGCTGGCCCGCCAGAGCCAGCGCGACGAGATGCTGGCGGCGGTGCTCAAGGGCGCGTCGCTGGAGGCGTTTGCGCTGAAATTGTCCGACCTGCCCAGCGCCTCCGACGAAGCCGGCGGCATGGCGCTGCATTCGGACGGCGAGGAAATCCAGCCGCCGGCCGGCCTCGGCCACGGCGGCCTGATCGATGCAATGCTGAGAATGCCTCTCGAATCGGGGGGCGACTGATCCGATGAAAACCCTGCGAATCCACTCCTTGAGCTGCGGCCTGGCCGCGTCCCTGCTGGCCGTCGGCGCCGCCGCCCAGACCGAGCCGCCCGCCGCGATGCCCGACGCCTCGGCGCCGTCCCACGATTGTCCGGCGCTGATGCAGCAGGCCGAGATGACGTTCGAGCGCGGTCATCAGGCTGCCGCCGCGAAGCGCTGGAAGGAGGCGCTGCCGATCCTGCGCGAAGCCGGCAGCGCCTTCCTGACGGTGGCCGCCAGTTGCCCGGCAGTCGCCGCCCAGGCCAATCGTCAGGGCGACCGGGCGACCGCCGAGCTGAAGCTCGCCGAGGCGGCGTCCGCGCACCAGAGCGAATGCCTGCCGCGTCTCGACAAGGCCCTCGATCTGGACCTCCGCGCGGCTGCTGCGCGCGGCGAGAAGGGCGATCCGGCCCTGATCGAGCGTGTGCTGGCCGAGGCCGAGCACACCTGGCGCGAAGCGGCCGAGTTGTGTCAGCCGCCGCACCGCGAGAAGGCCGAGAAAAGTCTGGCGGCGACGATCCGCGCGCGGACCGCCAACGCCGAGCTGCTCAGTTCCGGCCCGGCCTGCGACCTGGCCTGGAAGAACGCCGGCGCGCTGGGGGACTACGCCCGCGCGGCGTGGAAGGAAAAGCGCTGGGACGATGCCGCCATGCTCTACGGCAAGGCCGTGCTGGCGTGGGAAGGCGCCGCCGACAAATGCGCCGGCAGCCGCCAGCAGCAGGCCACGCGCAAGGTCGAGCAGACCCAGATCGACGCCCACAACGCCGAGCACTGCGGCCCGCTGTGGGATCGCGCCACCGACCACACCCAGCTGCTGCGGACCGCCGGTGCGGCGGTGTCGGCGACCGACAAGGATGTGCTGTCGGTGAAGGCCGAAGTGAGCTGGCGCGACGCGGTGGTGCAGTGCCGCGGCAACCCCCAGAGCCTGGCCCGCAGCAACGCTGATGCGATCGCCCGCGAGCGCGGCACGCCGTTGCCGCCGCAGGCGCTGGCCCAGTACGGCAGCGGCAAGGCGCCGCCGGCGGCGATCGTCGTCCCGCCGCCGGTCGTCGCGTCGGTGCCGGCGGCGGGCGGGGCGGCGGCAGCGACGGCCGCGCTGCTGCCGGTGGCGACCCGCGTCGCGGCGCCGGCGCTTGCGGAGCCGGCTGGGCGGGTGGCGGCGCCGGTCGGCGCGGCCCCGGCGGCGGATGTCGTGCTGGTGGCCGGCGACACCACGTATCGCGGGGCGTTCAAGCTGGCGGCCAGCGGTGCGGTGAGCGGCAGCGGCAGCGTCGAATGGACCAACGGCGAGCGCTACGTCGGCACGCTGGTCGATGGCCGCAAGCACGGCAAGGGGCGCTTCGAGTGGGTCGGCGGCCAGTGGTACGAGGGCGACTGGGCCGACGACCAGGCGGTCGGCTACGGCGTGATCCGCTTCGCCGGTGGCAACCGCTACGAAGGCGCGGTGCGGGATGGCGAGCCGAACGGCCGTGGCACCCAGATATTTCCGTCCGGCGACCGCTATACCGGGGATTTCGTCCGCGGCGTCTTCCACGGCCAGGGCAGCTACGCGTGGAAGAGCGGCAACCGCTACGACGGCGCCTGGAACATGGGCCGCAAACATGGCCACGGCCGGCTCGTGTGGGCCAGCGGCGAAGGCTGGGAAGGCGAGTTCCAGAACGACCAGCAGACCGACAAGGGCAAGGACATCGCCGCGGCGCGGTGACGCCCGGGCGGGGGCGCCGCGTTAGCGCCTCACACCCACTGCCGCCGTCGTTCCATCAGCTTCCAGATCAGCGGGGTGAGGATCAGCTGCATCGCCAGGTCGAGCTTGCCACCGGGGACGACGACGGTGTTGGCGCGCGACATGAAGCTGCCGTCCACCATCTGCAGCAGGTAGGGGAAATCGACGCCGCGCGGGTCGCGGAAGCGGATGATCACCATCGATTCGTCGGCCGTCGGAATGTCGCGGGCGATGAACGGGTTGGAGGTGTCCACCATCGGCACCCGCTGGAAGTTGATGTGGGTGTGCGAGAACTGCGGGACGATGTAGTGCACGTAGTCGTGCATGCGCCGCAGGATGGTTTCCTGCACCGCTTCGAGGGAATAGCCGCGGGTCCGGGTGTCGCGGTGGATCTTCTGAATCCACTCGAGGTTGGTGATCGGAACGACGCCGATCAGCAGATCGGCGTGACGGCAGATGTTCACCTTGTCGGTGATCACCGCGCCGTGGAGCCCCTCGTAGAACAGGCAGTCGGTGTCAGGCGGGATCGCTTCCCACGGCGTGAAGCTGCCCACCTTGAGGCCGCGGCGGGCGGCTTCCTCGCCATTGTGCAGGTAGTAGCGGCGCTGGCCGGCGCCCGATTCGCCGTAGGTGCGGAACAGCTGCTCGAGGTCTTCGAGCAGGTTGGCCTCCGGCCCGAAGTGGCTGATGCCGCGCTGGCCCTGGCTTTCGGCCTTGATGATGAGGTCGCGGATCTCGTCGCGGGTGTAGCGGTGGAAGCTGTCGCCTTCGATGATCGCGGCGTTGACCTTCTCGCGCCAGAAGATGCCTTCGAAGGTGTGCTTCACCGTCGTGGTGCCCGATCCGGACGAGCCGGTGACCACGACGATCGGGTGCTTCATGGACATGCGCTGCTCCCGCGAATGAGTGGTTTTGGAGCAGGCCACGGAGCCATGATCTGTTCCAAAATCACTCGGGTCGTTGTCGGGGGCGTCCGGGTGTTCAGCGGGAGGTCCGGCTGCTCATGAATGGGTGTGCAGCCAGGTGCGCCACTGTTCGAACAGCGCCGGGCTGGCGGCGGCGATCACCGAGCGCTTGATGGCCGGGCCGGCGGTGAGCGGGGTGCCGCCCAGCGTGCTGTAGCAGCCGCCCGCCTCGTCGAGGATCAGCCGGCCGGCGGCGTAGTCCCACAGCATCTGGCCGCCGTGGATGTACACGTCGAGACGGCCGGCGGCGACGTAGCACCACTCGAGCGCGCTGGAGCCGAAGTTGCGCTGGGAATAGTACGGCGGGCGCACCGCCAGTTCGTCGCCCAGGTGATGGCTGATGCGCTTGAAGTCCACGCCGGCGACGGCTTCCTTCAGGTGGGCGGCGGGGCTGCGCAGCGGCAGGGGCACGTCGTTGAGCCAGGCGCCGGCGCCGCGGCCGGCGTAGAAGGCTTCGTCGGTGATCGGGTTGTAGACGACGCCGAGCTGGGTTTTGTGATCGACCAGATAGGCCACCGCGACGCCGAAAAACGGAATCCCGTTGGCGAAGTTGGTGGTGCCGTCGATGGGGTCGATGACCCACAGGCCGTGCTTGCCCTGGTGCCACACCCGGCCCTGTTCCTCGGCGCTCATCTCTTCGCCGAGTACTTCGCCGGGGATCAGGGCCGGCAGGAGTTCGACCAGCGCCGCCTGCGAGGCCAGGTCGGCTTCGGTGAGCACGCTGCCGTCGGCCTTCTGCTGGCGGACGGCGCCGAGGTAGCGCGGCAGGATGGTTTCGCGGGCCATGCCGCGGACGAGTTCGGCCAGCTCGCGGGCTTTGTCGAGGCGCTGGGCGGCGGTCATCGGGCCTCCCGCCATTTGATCGAGCAACCGATGCTGGCAGTTTGCTCGCGCGGGCCGAGGCCGGTGGCGGCGATCTGGCGCATCGCTTCGAAGAGTTCGCGGCGGGCGTCGGCGGGCGCGGGGTTCTTGCCGGAGGCGTCGAGGCGGCCGCGGTATTGCAGGCCGAGGCCGGCGTCGAAGCCGAAGAAGTCGGGCGTGCACACCGCGCCGTAGGCCCGCGCGACGGCCTGGCTTGCGTCGAGCAGGTAAGGGAAGGGGAAGTCCAGTTCGGTGGCGATGCGTTGCATGTTGTCCCAGGAATCCTCCGGGTAGTCGGCCGGATCGTTGGCCATGATGGCGACGCAGCCGATGCCCAGACCGGCGAGTTCGCGGCAGTCGCGGATCAGGCGCGGCAGTACGGCCTTCACATAGGGGCAATGATTGCAGATGAACATCACCAGCAGGCCCTGCGGGCCACGGCAGCTGGCGAGGCTGTGGGGCCGGCCGTCGACACCGGGCAGCACAAAGTCCGGTGCGGACCAGCCGAAATCGCACAGGGGCGTGGTGAGACTGACCATGATCTGCGTTTGTTTTTTCAATCCGGCGTTGGTTTCAATCCCTTCGAGGCACGCGGATAATAGCATGATGAATCCGCGCTTCTTCTGCCCTGACGGGCTTCTCCCCGATTCCGACATGGCGTTGCCGGCGGCCGTTGCCCATCATGCCGAGCGCGTTCTGCGGCTCGCCGCGGGCGATGCGGTGACGCTGTTCGACGGGCGCGGCGGCGAGTGTGCGGCGACGCTGGTAGCCCTCGGCCGCCAGCCGCTGGCGCGGCTCGGGCCGCGGCTGGCGGTGGAACGCGAAGCGCCGCTGGCGGTGACGCTGGTGCAGGCGCTGGCGAGTGGCGACAAGATGGACTGGATCGTCCAGAAGGCGGTCGAGCTGGGCGCCGCGGCGGTGCAGCCGGTGGCCGCCGAGCGCTCGGTGCTGAAGCTCGCCGGCGAGCGTGCCGGCAAGCGGGTCGCGCACTGGCAGCAGATCGCGGTGGCGGCCTGCGAGCAGTCGGGGCGCAACCGGGTGCCGGCTGTCGGCGAAATCATGCCGCTGGCGAAATATCTGGCGCAGGATGGAAGCGGTGCGCGGATGATCCTGGCGCCGGGTGCCGACGGGGCGCTGGCCGGCAAGACGCGGCCGTCAGGGCCGCTGGCGATCCTGATCGGGCCGGAAGGCGGCTGGTCGCCGGCCGAACTCGAGCTGGCGGCCCGCGCCGGCTGCGCGCCGCTGGCGCTCGGGCCGCGGGTGCTGCGCACTGAAACCGCCGGCCTCGCGGCGCTGGCCGCCATCCAGACGCTGTGGGGCGATTTTCCGGGAGACGCGCATGTTTGAATCGGCCGAACTGGGGCACAGGCTCTCGAAGGAAGAATACGCCGGCATCGAACCGGAGCTGCGCAC
>SSSX01000669.1 GCA_015657735.1 Zoogloeaceae bacterium | reverse complement strand
TCGGGCTCCATGTCGTGCAGGGGCGGATGGCCGGGCACGGCGTACTCGGTTTCCACCTGGGTGCCGCAGTGCGGGCAGTAGTACTCGAGGATGCGCACCCAGTCCGGATCGGGGCTGAAGGTGAAGCGGTACTTCTCCGGATCGATGATCGGCGGATGGATCTCGCGCGGATCGCGGTTATGCACCAGCATCCCTTCCTTGTAGCTGCGGGTCGCCGGGCCGATCGTGTGGTCGCACACCCGGCATTCCCACTGCTCGGCGTCGAGGTCGATGCGCAGGTATTCGGTCATCAGTACTTTCATTTTTGTCAGGCCTTTCTGTTGAGCAGGATGTCGCCCGCGTCGCTGATGACGAAACTCCAGCCATCCAGCACCCGGCAGGTGAAGTAGTCTTCTTCGAGGATCGCCGGGCCGGCGGCGTGGTCACCCGGGTTGAGCTGGGCGAGGCGGTAGACCGGCACGTCGATGCGGCCCTGGCCGCGGGTCAGCACATTGCGGGTGCCGTCCGACTTGGCCGGCTGGCCGGTGGCGAAGCTGGCCGTCCGGTCGCCGGCACGGCGCAGCGACTTGACCGCGCGCAGTTCCAGTTCGACCGAGCGGGCCTGGTCCAGCCCGGCCGGGAAGGCGTTGCCTTCGCCGAGCGGCACGATCAGGTCGGCGGCGCCGTCCATCTCGCCGACCAGCCAGGCTTCGACCTCGTACTGACCGGCGCCGAAACCTTCGGCGAACATGTCGCGGGAAGCCTTGACCTCCAGGCTCGCGCGGGCCGCGGCAAGGGCGGCGTCGCTGCGCTCGTCGAGCACCACCGCGTAACGCTGGGAGATGTCGCAGGCGCCGATGCCGAAGGCGCTGAACACCGCCGCCAGCTTGGGCACCGCCACCCGGTCGATGCCGGCCTTCTCGGCCACGCCGCAGGCGTTGAGCGGGCCGGCGCCGCCGAAGGCGAGCATCACCGTGTCCTTCGATATCTTGGTGAAGCGGTGCAGCTCGACGGCGATCTTGTCTTCGTAGGCGTGCTCCATCTGCAGCAGTGCATCGTCGAGGCCGATGCCCAGCGGCTGGGCGATCGACAGGCTGACCGCCGTCGCCGCGCGGTCCAGATCGAGACCCATGCCGCCGCCGAAGAAGGACTTCGGATCGAAGAGACCGGACAGCAGACTGGCGTCGGTGATCGTCGCTTCCTTGCCGCCGCGCCCGAAACAGGCCGGGCCGGGCACCGCGCCGACGCTCTCGGGGCCGATCACGATGCGCTTGTTCACCACCTTGAAGATCGAGCTGCCGCCGGCGCCGGCGCTCATGATCTCGCACAGCGGGAAGGACACGCTGATGCCCTCGACGTGGCCGCGCTGCACCTCGGCCACCTTGCCGTCCAGGCACTGGCCGATGTCGGTGGTGGTGCCGCCGACGTCGATGGCCACCACATCGGGCATGTTGTACAGGCGCGCGAAGGACTTCATGCCTTCCATGCCGCCGCGCGGGCCGGAGCTGTAGGTCTTGATCGCCACGGTCTTGGCGACGCGCGAGGCATCGCCGTCGTTGCGGAAGATCAGCAGCGGATTCTTGGTGCGGTAGTCGCGCAGACGATTCTCGGCGTTGAACAGGAAGGCCTCCATCGCCGGGTGCAGGAAGGAGTTGATCAGCGCCGTCCAGCTGCGGCGGACCACGTCGCGGTCGGTGGTCAGGTCGCTGCCGTAGAGCACCGGCACCGCGCCGAGCAGGTGACGCGGGTACTTGCGCAGCACGACCTTCTTGAAGCGGGTCTCCAGGTCGAGGAAGTCCGCGCCGCCGAAGCTCACCACCAGACGGTTGGCACCCGCCGCGGTGAGCTGGTTGATGGCCTTGACCACCTCGATGTCGGCATCGGCGCCGGTCACCGCGGCGGTGTCGAGGAAGACCACGCGGTCGCCGACCAGCGCCTCGTAGACCTCCGGATCGTGCTCGGCCAGGCGTACCGGCAGGTCGCGGCCCTTGGCATCGATGATCAGGCCCAGACGCGGCCCCTTGCGTTCGCAGATGGCGTTGGTGCCCTGGGTCGTCGAATAGCGGATCAGGTCCACTTCTTCCAGCAACCGGGCCACGTTCTGCTCGCCATAGATCACGCCCGACGCTTTCTGCAAACCCTCGAAAAAGCATTTGCTCAGATCGTAGGGGGTGGTCAACACCTTCGTCTTCTTGACGGTGTTGTCCATCATGATGCAGATATCGGTGAGCGTCCCACCGTTATCGATATTGATTTGCAATGCCATACCGCATTACCTCCTGCCATCCTCTTGTGGATTGAAACCGTTTCCATTCCGAAAACTGGAAACCGTGATCGTCTGGACCCCAGGCATTTATTTCCGACGCGACCGGAACCCGAATCTGTTTCCTGCCGCGAACCTGGACTTTCCGTACAAGAGATATGGCAAGCAGCGTGCCAGCATCACGAGGAATCAAAAAATACAATCAAGCCATTGAATTTGTTTGGTTTTGTATTTTTCAGGGCATTTCCGCGAGGAAACCGCGCGTTTCCTTTGCGGATACCCGTCCGGATTTCGGTTGGATTAATGCAACGCAACATCGAACGGCCGGACCGTCCGGACGGCGGACGCCGTCAGCTGCGATGGCAATACAAAAGGAAAGACCCGCCGGTTTCGTCACATCGACGAAACCGGCGGGTCCGCGTACAACCCGAAGGTGTGCTTCAGGCGCGATAGTTTCGCAGGTCGTCCACGTAATTCTCGAGGCCGAACCGCTTCAGCTTCACGTAGACCGTGCTCTTGGCGATGCCCAGCTCCCGCGCAACGGCGGTCATGTTGCCGCGACAGCCCTTGATCGCCCGCAGGATGGCATCCCGTTCGGCGTTCTCGAGGCAGGTCAGATCGCGCGCCTCGTCGACGCCGGCGATGTCGTCCTGGGCGCAGTTGCCAAGT